>CAYTUA010000458.1:0-4166 GCA_964440855.1 uncultured Lentimicrobiaceae bacterium | reverse complement strand
GGTTACCTTTGTGGTACCTCCTGACGGACAGATTGTCATCCGAAAAACGGGCGTGGCCAAATGGAACAGTAACAAGATGCAGGAATTGATGCGCGAACTAATAGCACAGACAACATCCAAGCCGTGATCAGTTAATTTTTAGCTGTCGCATGATAATTTGTACCTTTGCAACGTTCTAGTATGAGAACATCTAATAACAAACCGTTATCCAAATGAGAAAAACAGGTCTTTTAATCATCGCTATGTTGCTGTTTACAATGGCACAGGCACAGGTAATAACAGATAAAAACAGCAAAGCCATTACCGTTGGCTTTGATTTATTCACCGATATTTGGTTGTCTCCCCCTGCCGACATGAAGGTGCGCACAATCAACCAGGGTTTTAATGTGTTTGCGACCTATAATTTTGCTTTGAGTGATGAAAGCCCCCATACCTTTTCCATTGGTTTGGGAATGCGCACGCACAATCTTTATTCCGATAATACGATCACAAACCTGCATGCAGATACCATTGCCTTTACCAAAATTGATCAGGAATACAAACTCAGCAAGATGAACCTTGTTTACCTGGAAGTGCCCATGGAGCTTAGGTTCCGTTTCGATAATACCTGGAAAATTGGTATTGGCTTTAAGGCTTCCATGGAAATGGACAGCAAAGTGAAATATCTGGGTAGTCTGGTTAAAGATGGCCCTGAAGTTAAAATGAAAGACAAGGACATCAATCAACTGGAGAAATACACCTTTGGACCTACTTTGCGGTTTGGTTATAAATGGGTTTCGGTATTTGGGTTTTACCAAATTTCGAGTGCATTCCAGCGCGGACTGGGCCCAGAACTTGCTCCGATTTCTGTAGGAATTACGCTGAGCCCTTTTTGATAAAATCCCTTTTAGGTATGCTTGATCCTTCATGAATTTTTTTAACATGAAGTCATTAAGATATGGGAGTATCGATGTTCAATGCACCTTAACTTCTTAATGGTTTAAATGAATTCTTTTTACCATTAAGGCATAAGAATTAGAAGGATCGATGTTCAACGCACCTTAACTTCTTAATGGTTTAGAATGTCTTTAACATTAATGCATTAAGAATTAGATAAAACATAAGCTTAATGAATCCACAAAAAAGCTTAATAATATGAATACGATCAACAAGAAGCATATTTTTTACTTTTGCTAACTAACATAATAAGAAATGACGAAAAAAGAAATTACCGAATTGTCCTATAGGATAACTGGTTGTGCGATAACTGTCCACAAACACCTTGGTCCAGGATTACTTGAGAGTGTTTATTTGAAATGCCTGAAACATGAGCTTCAGCAAAACGGATTCCATGTCCTACAGGAAATGAGAGTTCCAATCACTTATGGAGATTTGCAGTTAGATACCGATTTGAAACTCGATCTCTTGGTTAATGATATGGTTATTCTTGAATTAAAAGCTGTAGAAAACATATTACCAGTTCATCAAGCACAATTGCTTACTTATATGAAACTCTTAAAGAAACCGCAAGGCCTATTGATAAATTTTTACACTGATAACATCTCTAAATCGATGAAACCTTTTGTTAATGAATACTTTAGAGAATTACCAGACTAAAAAGTGCTTTAACAGGGTTTCATAAATTATGATAAGATGAAAAAACCCGCTGAATTTTGATTTCTCATAGTTCAAAAAATTCCATTAAGGACTAGCAGAAACAAATTTTAATAACCCTTCACTTCTTAATGGTTCAATAAAATCTATTGTGAAGTCAATAAAAACCATATGTAGCATAAAATGCTTAGCCCTTAAAGAGAGTGGCAGCAAATCGCCCTAAAGGAGCATATAATAAACCGACAGCATAAAAAGCAGGCCCGTAAAAAAGCCCGTATTCACCTCCCCTTTGCTGTGAACTTCGAGCCTGAGCCGGGCATAAGCCACCAGGCCGGAAAGCAGTATGGCGATTATAATTGTTTCAATAAGGGGTGTTTGTAGCAAAAAAGCCATGCCAATAAATGCCCCAACCGAGCCACCAATCACTATGAGGTGGATGCTGATTTTAAAAGCGAAGTTGATAACAAAACTGACCATGGCCAAAGCTGTGGCTCCCAGCATATAATAGTAAAACAAAGGGGCAACGTCCAAGTGACGCAACAAATAATAGGTCAGGTAAAAAAACACTGCTGTAATCAAAATGGGCATATGCCTTTCACTTCTGATGGGCACTTCAAGCGATGTGATTACCCTCATCTTCAGCATAATAAGCATAATCAATGCCGGAAACATGAATGTAGTTAAGAAAATCAGTGCGGCCAGAGTCCAGCGCATTTCCAAAGGAATTTGCAGATCAATCAAGCTTAGTTGGGCAGTTAAAGTTAGATAGGTATAGGTAGGAATAAGCAGCGGGTGAAGCAGCAACGAAACGATATGTGCCGGGTTTTTAGCCCAAATTAAAGTCTTTTCAATCATAGCTTTGGATTTATAGCTCCTTTCGCAATCTGGCAACCGGGATGCTTAATTGTTCTCGATACTTGGCTACAGTGCGACGTGCAATATTATAGCCCTTTTCTTTTAATATATTGGTGAGTTCTTCATCGGTAAGCGGTTTGGACTTTTTCTCTGCCTCGATGCAGTTGCTCAGTATTTTTTTGATTTCGCGTGTTGAAACTTCCTCTCCATCATCCATTTGCATCGACTCGCTAAAAAAGCTCTTCAACAGGAAAGTCCCAAAAGGAGTTTGCACATATTTGCTATTGGCTACCCTGGATATGGTAGAAATATCCAGGCTTACAATTTCTGCAATATCCTTTAAGATCATTGGCCTCAATTGGGTTTCGTCACCGCTGAGAAAATATTCCTTTTGGTATTCCATGATGGCTTTCATGGTGAGGTAGAGGGTGTTCTGACGTTGTTTGATGGCATCTATAAACCACTTGGCCGAATCAATTTTTTGTTTCACAAACACCAGGGCATCCTTATTGGATTTGCTTTTTTTGTTTTCGGCGTAAGCTTCCAGCATTTCAGCATAGGATTTGCTGATGCGCAAGTCGGGTGCATTGCGACTACTAAGACTCAATTCGAGCTGGCCATCATTGTTATGTATAACAAAATCGGGCATTACGTATTGGTCTATCTTGTTGCTGTCGCTCATGGTATTACCAGGCTTGGGATTGAGTTTCAGCACTTCTTCAAGGGCAGTTTTTAATGCCTCTTCAGAAATTTCGGCCCTTTTGATAATCTTGCTGTAGTGTTTTTTGGTAAACTCATTGAAAAACCTGTCGATGATCATAATGGGCAAACTGTAATCCAACTGCGGATTGTCTCTCTGCAATTTTTCAAGCTGTATCAGCAGGCATTCCTGAAGATTCCGTGCCCCAACGCCGGGCGGGTCAAAATCCTGAATGATCCGGAGCGTTTCGATCAGTTCATTTTTATTGGTTTTAATGTTGGCCACAAAAAGTAAATCGTCGGCCATGGCCTCCAGCTGCCGGTTGAGGTAGCCCGAATCGTCGATATTACCAATAATGTATAAGCCAATCTTATACTTTCGTTCGTCAAGCTTTCTGAAACCCAATTGCTGAATCAGGATTTCCTGAAAACTCATTCCCTGCGAAAAGGGAATATCATGGTTGTCCCTGTCGTCTGCACTTCTGTTGTTGGCATTCAGGCGGTAATCAGGGATATCATCGTCATCCGGAATATAATCGTCCAAGTCGAATTCATCGTCGGTGCTGTCATACTCCTGCTCAACATCTGCATCAAAATCATCCTCTTCAGAGGCATCATATTCATCATCCGATGAATCGTTTTCGTCGGCCCCTTCTTCAATTTCGAGGGCAGGGTTCTCTTCTATTTCCTGCTTGATCCGCTGTTCCAGCGCAATGGTAGGAATCTGCAGCAGCTTCATCAGCAAAATTTGCTGTGGCGAAAGCTTCTGTAGCAGTTTCTGTTGTAAGCGCTGGTTTAACATTTATATAATCTAAATTTTGTTTTACGGACCAAATCCGGGTCAGGGCACGAATTTTTCCAGTCACGAATTTACAACAAAATTAAAAACAGGCATCTTTTTTGATAAATAGTATATGATTTATTGCTTATCCTTTTTCATGCCAGTTGCCCGAGACAACAGCAATCGCAAGACGATCGAAGAGCCTTTCGCCAAAGTACCGTCGGTTTAATTTGTAGCA
>CAYTUA010000457.1:0-4523 GCA_964440855.1 uncultured Lentimicrobiaceae bacterium | reverse complement strand
ACAGTTTGATTCATAATAAAATGATTGTAATGACTTAACAATTAAAAAGTTTGCAAAGATACGTATATCTGGTATAATAACAAGATTGGGTGGGGATTGTTTGGTGTAAACCATAATATTTTAGGATTGGTTTGGGTAATCAACAGCATGTGAATCACATATTATTTATGCTGAATCATCCTTTCATTTAGACATGAAGGAATCACGTTTTGGCAACGGACACATAGGACAACACTTATAAAGTTTTATACTTTTATCCGCTATTGTGGGTACCACTTTATCTTTCGTGAAACAAACATAGTAGCTGCAAGTGCTACAAATAATCCTATGCTGCCAATGAGCATGGCACTTTCCTGTTGCTTGATGATAATAAAAATAAGAATGTAGAAAAAACTTAGCAATGAGGTAAAAATGATGACATTCCTTATTTTTGCAATAAAGCTGATCGCATACAAACCCAGCAAGATTACTGTAGCCAATGACGACACCAAATAAGCATAGTTAAAGCCGATGAATTCAGAAAAACCAACCAACAAGGTATAATACAATACCAGCGCCAGGCCAACAAGCACATATTGAAAGGGATGCAATTTATTTTTATAAATTAATTCCATCATAAACAAAGATAAAAAGCTCAGTACTATTATTAAAATGGCGTATTTCGAACTCCTCATACTTTTTTGGTATTGATCAACTGGCATCAACAACGAAACACCAAAAGCAGTATGTTGTACATTAGGCAATCTGTCTGCATATTGCTGCGCAAAAGGTCGGTTGAAGTGTAATATTTTCCATAAACATGTAAATCCACTTTTCGATATCTTTCGGTCAGCAGGCAGAAAATTTCCTTGAAAACTAGGATCTTTCCAATCGCCTTGTAATTGAACCTCTGTTGTTTTTCCTAAGGGAACAAATTGCAAGTTTCTACTTCCTTTCATTTGCAGGGTGCATTGAAATGCCAAGGTGGTACTAAACAATTCAGCTGGTATCTCAACTTGCAAACCGGAAAGATTATTGGTGTTATCATAATAAGGTTCGGCAACAGCTTCTTGTCCATTTAGTATTACTACCGGATTGTCCCCAATTCCACGCAAATCGCTTAGGGACAGATGCATTTTTAGCTTCTCCCAATTAATGGATTCTGGATCAATCCCGAGTTTTTCCATCCCACTTGCATGAAACTCACCTTCGAATAGCAGCTTTGATTGATAGACAACTATATCAAAAACTCCCCTGTTGAGCGGTATGCCCTCAATCTCACCATTAATTAACAATTGATCAGGAAAAAAATAGGCCATCCTGATTTCGTGCTCAACCGTCATAATTTTATCAACAGAAATCACTTGCTCTGCAACATAAGGAACTGACAGGTATGGACCTATTACCGTTTGTGGTTTAGACCATTTTTCGGACACCTCCATTTCTGCTTCTACCTGGCTGTTCTGCCTTTGCTGAATCAAACTGCTGGTGTATGACTGCGGGATGAGCAACAACAAGGTTAAAACTGAAATGGTAATCAACTTCAATGTTACCGATCGATTTGTCCAATTTTGAAATTTTGTAAAGACTGTTTCTTGTTTTTCCATGATAAATAGAGTTTAAATTAAAACTAAAAGTACTTTGTGTTTCAAAGTATAAAATCAAAAAAAATTAAGTTATACTGTCTTGAATAAGGTTTTCGAGTGCCTGAAGATGTGCTTTAAAGGCAATTTCCCCGACATTCGTTATTCGATAAGATGTACGTGGTTTTCTGCCCACAAATGATTTGGTTACATTGATGTATTCTTCTCTTTCCAGTGTTTTTAAATGCGAGGCAAGATTTCCGTCCGTTAGTCCAAGTATATCCTTGAAGGCATTAAAATCATAGTGTTCATTAACCATCAGGATCGACATAATGCGCAGTCGGATAATGCTTTCAAATACCTTATTTAGGTTGTTACTCACTTATTGACCGTATTTTATATGCATGGCAAAACCATAGGCAATATGCAGGAAACCAAAACCCATAGTCCAAAAAATCAACCCATAACCAGGAACAAAAGCTGCAACCAAGCCTAAAAAAATTTCTGAATAAGCCAGATACCTGATATCGCCCAGTGTAAAATGCGAGGCGTTGAGTAAAGCCAGACCATAAAAAATCAAACTTGCCGGCGCCACAATTACAAAATACCCCCTGATCAGTAAAGCAAAAATAAACAAGCCACCGATAAATACTGGAACAAATAATGACCCTAAAAAGCGTCGGCTTGTCTTGTTCCAAAAAACCTTGCTGCTCTTTTTTGTCTTGTTCCTGGTTAGCAAGAATCCTGCTATCACTGAGGCCATTAGTACCATTACCGCTGTTGCACCTAAACGTATAAGCAGTTGTGGTTCGTTTACATATAGATTCCTGTAACCCAATGGCGAATTGGGATAATACACCCAATAATAAGCCAATGCTGCGCCAATAAGGGCAAAAACACCTGCCAAAACCCCGGACAAACCACTTAATGAAAGAAACCTGGTGCTTCGTTCCATAATGGCCTTAATTTCAGCTAAATCATTTTTTGGATCTGTCATAAAAAAAGTACTTTGTTTTGCAAAGTTAAATATTTTTCTTTACATCAAACTTTTTCTTAAAAAAAATGCTGGCAAGAAGGATTTATAGCGAGGGGCTATGTCAACTGATCAGATAATGAACTTACATAAGGTGAACAAGGCTTAATTAATCAAAGTAGTGCCAGCAAACCAGACCTTGTTCCTTTGTCCTTTTCTGAAGCACTTTCATGGGATGAAGAATTCTGCCATTCAACCAGACTGGAACCACCATATAAAACAACAATACTCAAAAGTTGGCTGAATATTTTTTTGTGCTTTCTTATCGTGTTTCTTTTACCATTTTTAGTATCTCAGCCCATGATGGCTCTTTTCCAGTGATTAGAATAGATATTCGAAAAATTCTTGCCGCCAGCTTACGTAAAATGTAAAAAGTTATGAATAACACAATCATCGAGCCGGGCAATTGCCACCAACTTACCTCAGTAATGGCCCATCGCATGGGCATTGCAGTGGCTGAGGTTAATGGAAACCATGCTAGAAACACCGATAAACTGCTATCAGGATCGCGTATAACCAAAAAGGTTGCAATCACGAAAAGCAAGGGTAACATCATCAATCCACTCTTACCCGAATTGTTTGGGTCTGTAATTATTGATGCAATTGCAGCAAGTATGGAATTCCAGATTAAAATACCCATAAAAGCGAATACAAAGAACAATAATATGGAAGGTAAATGAATATAGGCCAAAATATTAGAAACAGGCACTTTGGTGAATTGCAGAAACAGTATACCACCAAGGATGCTGAGCAAAGCATATGTAATCATTGAAGACAAACCGGTTAATGTTATTCCAAATATTTTTCCATCCATCCATACCTGTGGTTTAATGGCCGAAACTATTTGCTCTGTTATTTTCAGTTGCTTCTCGCCTGTAATTGAAGTGAATTGATATGCAAAACTCAAAAAAACAGCCATAATCATAAGTCCTGCAAAAAACCAAACCATTATGATCCTGCTTCTGGAATTGTCTGTGTAAATGTAGGATTCATGAAGAACAGCCGGAATGAATAAACTTTCAAAATCTTGCTTGCTTATGCCTTTTGCCTGCATGGATTTAGTCATGTTGTAAGCATCGAGTTTTGCCCTTAATTCATTTATTGATTTGGGTGTTTTGTAAGCATAAATGATAAAAGCTTTCTCGCCCGGTTCAAGTAGCATACCTTCCTTGTTTTGCGCAATTTGTTCAATTATAACATCCTTTTCGTCAGATGGAACAATGTTTAAACTAAAATTTTCGGAAAGCAGCCCAACCAATAAACTATCCGGATTTGGCGTAATGCTCAGTTTCGGTTTTTCATTTTTCTCAGATAGAGCATATCGGCCGCCAATATAGAAAATTACGGAAACCACAAGCATAATTATTAGGCCCAATGCCTCATTTTTAGGCTTAAAAAATCTCCTGTATTCCCAAAATGTGACGATACTTAACTGTTTAAGGTATTTCATTGATTATGCTTATTAACAAGTTGAAGAAAAATATCGTGAAGATCAGGTTTATAGCTTGTAACGCTCTTGATACCTTCCATTTTGGCCAGTTCGTAAAGAGCACTGTTTAAATTAAAACCCAGCCTGAGGATTAATTGCACATTGACATCATCAAGATAATTTAAGCTTTCAACTCCTTTAAAAAGCTGTATTTTATTTGTTGATGCAGGTGTATCAAGCCTGATGTTAATGATATGCTGTTCTGCAAATAAATCATAAATGCGGGTCAAATTTCCATAATACAACTGCTGTCCCTTGTTAATTAATAAAACTTTATTGGCAATTTTCTCAACCAGATTCATTTGATGCGCACTGATCAAAATGGTAGTCCCCTGCTCATTGATTTCTTTGATGTAGGCAATAAACTTTTCCTGATTCAGGGGGTCAAGCCCTGAGAAAGGCTCATCGAGAATAGCAAAAGAAGGTTGGTGCAGAATGG
>CAYTUA010000456.1:0-12598 GCA_964440855.1 uncultured Lentimicrobiaceae bacterium | reverse complement strand
TTTTTCATTTGTAAGTTATTGTTAGTGTTAATATTACATGTTTCCTTGTTGCTGATTTGGCACCGCACCCTGCCGCGATCCATCCGGAAGTTTAAACGTAATGTCTATCGTTCCTAATGTTCTTACAGCCTGATCATTTTTAATGCCCGGATGCCAGACAATTCCTTCCAGTATCCTGATGGCTTCGTTGTCGCACCCACCACCGACGGAATTTTTAATTTGAATGTTTGATACAAGTCCATGTTCCTCAATAACATAATCAAGACTTACCGTTCCGCTTATGCTCAGGGTAAGGGCTGCTGGCGGATAGGTGAGCTCTTGTTGAATATATTGGTTCAAACTTAGTTTTTTATCTTCAAAAACTGGTTTTGGAAAAGCATCAAGGTCGGCAAAAGTATAAATTTTGAGCGTTGAATCAACAGGCTTAAATGGATAATTTGGTTCGCTGTACCCTCTTTTATTCACCGCTCGTTTGTATTGGCGCCGATTGAAGCGGACACTATATTCATGCCTTGCTGCAACTTTTTGTCCCCCATCGGAGGCTGGTTTCCACCTGATTTTTTTTACCAGCCGCAAGGCTTCTTTATTCAAGGCTTCCCCCGCGCTTTCCACCACCTTATAGTCGGTGCCATTTCCATCTTTATCCAGTTGAAAACTGACGACTACATGGCCTTGAATTTTTGCTTCCAGAGCTTCGGTTGGGTAAACCATCTCCCTGTCAAGCCATGAGCGCAATTGTGCCGCTTCGGATAATGGTTCGGGCGGATGGTAAAACTGTGCTTTCAGCAGAGGACTTAGCATAAGCTGTAGGCAAAGGATGATAAAAAATGCCTGAAATTTCATTTTCGGTTTTTTTAAGGCACTAAATTAAGAAATTATGTGGCATATTATCCACCTGCTTGCCATATTAACGCTGCTTAGCCTTATCTTTGACCGATAGTAGTAACAACTAAAGCTATTTTATGAAAGAACAGGATTTGCAGGAAATGGTTTTTGGCACGCGACCACTTATCGAAGCATACAATGCGGGCAGGGAAATTGAAAAAGTACTATTGCTAAAAGGGGGGAAGTCGCCACAAATGGCGGAGATAATTGGATTGGCCCATGCCCATGATACGCCGGTGCAATACGTTCCTGTTGAGAAGCTTAACCGCATTACCCGCAAGAACCACCAGGGTGTGGTTGCCTTTATTTCACCGATTGTTTATCAGTTTATTGACCAGCTTATCCCATTTTTGTACGAGCAGGGGAAAGAACCGTTTATTATCGTGTTGGATAGGATTACAGACGTTCGGAATTTTGGAGCCATTGCCCGATCGGCAGAAGCTGCCGGTGCTCACGCCCTTTTGATACCTACACGCGGATCGGCTCTGATTACGGCAGATGCTGTAAAAACCTCTGCCGGTGCCCTCAACCAATTGGCTGTTTGCAGGGTTGAAAATTTAAAAACCAGTATCGATTTTTTAAAGAATAGCGGCTTGTTAATAGCAGCTGTAAGCGAGAAAAGTGATAAAAATATCTGGGATGTCCAACTGCAAGGGCCAATTGCGCTGATTATGGGTTCGGAAGAGGATGGGATTTCAGACGCATATCTTAAAAAAGCGGATGTGCACCTGCGTATCCCAATGAGTGGCCAAACTGCTTCACTGAATGTATCCGTGGCGGCCGGTATTGCCTGTTTTGAAATATTACGGCAACGGCAGCGGTGATTATCAACCGGTTGCAGAGCATCAAGGTCCAATAAAAAAAGCCCGAACGTTGTTTACGTTCAGGCTTGTGCAATATTTTATACAGATATTTACCTGCGTGCTTCTTTGATTCTGGCTTTTTTACCACGGAGGTCCCTGAGGTAGAAAATGCGGGCCCTTCTTACAGCACCTTTCTTATTCACTTCAATGCTGCTGATGAAAGGGGAGGCTACCGGAAAAATGCGCTCTACACCAATATTGTTGGAGATTTTTCTTACGGTAAAGGTTTCGGTGGCACCTCCGCCCGAACGCTGTAAAACAACGCCCTGAAATTTTTGTAAACGTTCTTTGTTTCCCTCGATGATCTTATAAGTTACAGTAATGGTGTCGCCTGCTGAAAAAGCGGGGAGTTCTTGCATTACAACCTGATCTTCTACAAACTGTACTAAAGCGTTCTTGCTCATTTTAAGATAGATATTTAATGGGGTGCTACTTTCAAAAATGAGTGCAAATATACAAGTATTTTTTGTTTCTGAAACTATTCCTTGTTTTTTTTATGTTTTTCATACAATTCTGGTCTTTTTTTTCTGGTACGTTCAATGGCCTGATCAAGTTTCCATGCTTCTATTTTGCGTTCATGTCCCGATAACAATATATCTGGCACTTTCCAATCTTTGTAAATGCGCGGACGTGTGTAAACCGGTGGGGAAACCAAACCATACTGAAAGGAATCTGAAAGGGCTGAAGTTTCATCATTTAAAACACCCGGAATCAGTCGTATCAAGCTGTCGGCAAGCACGGCAGCAGCCAGCTCACCACCTGAAAGCACATAATCACCAATGGATATTTCACGCGTGACCAGATGTTCCCTGATGCGTTCGTCAACACCTTTGTAATGTCCACAAAGCAGAATGATGTTTTGCTTTAGCGAAAGCTGGTTGCACAAGCTTTGATTCAGTTGCTCACCATCGGGGCTCAAATAAATGACCTCATCATAATGGTGCTTTTCTTTGAGCGCTGTAATGCAATTATCCACAGGTTCAATCATCATTATCATGCCTGCACCACCCGAAAAAGCATAATCATCTACCCGGTTGTGCTTATCGGTTGTATAGGCGCGCAAATCATGCAACTCAATCTGGACAAGGCCCTTTTGCATCGCCCTTTTCACAATGGATTCGGAAAAGGGGCCAACAAACATTTCTGGAAAAATCGTGATTATATCGATGCGCATTTTAGTCGATCCAATTGGTTTTGATATTCATAAATTCTTTGATGCCAAAAGTCGAAAGCTCACGGCCATAACCTGAGTTTTTGATGCCACCGAAAGGCAGGCGTGGGTCGGATTTGGTCATGCTGTTGACAAATACGCCACCAACTTCGAGCTGGGCGGCCACATATTTCGCTTTTTCCAAATCATTGGTCCACACCGAAGCAGCCAGGCCAAAGTGTGAATTGTTGGCCAGTTCTATGGCCTCGTCTGTTGTCTCGAACGGTATTACAACCGATAGGGGGCCAAAGGTTTCTTCTTTGATAACAGGCATATCATCAGTAATATGCGTAATCAAAGTGGGCTCAAATATCAGTGGGTGGTTGGGGTGGCGCTTGCCCCCCAATAGCAGTTTTGCCCCCATCCGAATAGATTCATTTAGCTGTTTTTCAATCTGATCCACCAGATCGGGGCGGGCCATAGGGCCAAAATCTGTTTGCAAATCCATTGGATCGCCCAGTTTTAAATTTTGCATCAGCGACAAGGTTTCATTGATGAATTCATCCATCACTGAGGCTTCAACCAGAAACCGTTTGGCCGAAATGCATACCTGCCCGGCATTCATCAGGCGCGAACGCATGCCCGCCAAACAGGTGTTGCCAATGTCGGCATCAGCAAAGACAATAAATGGATCAGAGCCTCCAAGTTCCAATACGCTTTTCTTCAGGTGTTTGCCTGCAAGTGAAGCCACAGCTTTACCGGCCCGTCCACTGCCTGTTAATGTTACTCCTTTAATGTATTTATTGGCAATAACGGCTTCAACATCTTCATGCTGAATCATAATTGCACGGAATACATTTTCAGGGAAACCTGCTTCTAAAAACAGTTTTTCAATGGCTAAAGCACAGCCATTCACATTGGGGGCGTGTTTCAACAATGCGGTGTTGCCTGCCATCAGGTTGGGTATGGCAAAGCGCATCACTTGCCAGAAAGGGAAATTCCAGGGCATTATGGCGAAAATAGTGCCTAAAGGCTCATAGCTGATATAGGTTTCCTGTGCTTCAGTTTTTACAGTAGTTGGTTGAAGTACAGCGCTTTCGGGCTGGCTGTGGTGATTGCACAATAAGGCACATTTTTCAATTTCAGCAATCGATTCCCTTAATGGCTTGCCCATTTCGTTGGTAATCAGCTGGGCCAACGCTTCTTTTTGCGCCTCAAGCTCGCGTCCCATTGCGGCTACCAGTTTGCAACGCTCGTCTGGGCTTAGCTTTCTCCATGACCTGTATGCTGCGTCCATGGCAGCGATGATGCTTTCGGCTTGCCCCATCGAATGGGGTTTGTATTCTGCAATGACCTGACCGGAATAGGGGTTTATGCTTTTCATCTTATAACTGGTTTATTGTGCAAAATAACAAAAAATCCACATCCTATGAACCAAGTATGGCACGCACATAGTTTAAATGGCAGCCCAAAACCTTTAACTGATTTGTGCAGCCGAGGCTATGCATAATTTTATATTTTTACAGCCATTTAAAAATAATCACACATGAAGTCATTTTTAATAAGCCTTATTGTATGCGCTTTTTTTGTTTCTGCAAATGCGCAAAGTGCTGACCGATATCAGTTTAAAGAGTACAAACAGGCTATCGAAAACAAAACCCGCTCGGCTGATGGAAGGCCTGGTGTAAATTATTGGCAAAATTCAGCCAATTACGACATTGAAGCCGAGTTATTTCCGGAAAATAACATCCTGAAAGGGCAGGCAACAATTAAGTATAAAAACAACAGCCCAGATACCCTGCGCCGTCTGGTTTTCAATCTTTACCAGGATATTTACCGCTCAGGCAACAGCCGCGATTGGGATATTGGCACGAATGATTTGCATGAAGGGACACAGATAACCCGCATAATCATTGACGGTGTGGAATTGGACCCATCCAACAGGCGGCATCTGCGCACCCAGGGAACGAAGCTGCTCGTATTGTCAACGACACTGCCTGCTGAAGAAAAGACCATTGAAATTGATTGGGAAGTGCCAATACCATCAACACGTACGGTGCGGATGGGACGTTACGGTGATTCAGTGTTTTTTGTGTCCTATTGGTATCCGCAAATAGCTGTTTATGATGATATTGATGGGTGGGATATGATTTCATATGGTGGAAGTGTTGAGTTTTACAATGGGTTTGGCGATTTTGATGTGCGCATGACCTTGCCTGCCGACTATGTGATGTGGGCCACCGGTTTGTTGCAAAATGCAGATGAAGTATTTCATCCTGTTATTTCAAGACGTTACTACGAAGCTTTGGAAAGTGAGGAAGTAGTTTCCATCATTACACAAGCTGATTACAATAAGGGACAGGTTAGCCTGTCAAATTATAAAAACAGTTGGCATTTTTCTGCAGCAGCTGTGCCTGATTTTAGTTTTGCCGCTGCCATGGGTTTTAACTGGGATGCAGTGAGTTTGGTGGTGGATACAGCAACAGGGCGGCGCACCCTCACCGATGCCGTTTATCCCGATGGAGCCATTCATTATGAAAAAGTGGCTGAATTTGCTCGGCAGAGCATTCATTATATGTCGGAAGTGATGCCGGGTGTGCCTTTTCCTTACCCACAAATGACAAATTTTTGCAATGGACGGCCTTCGGGTGGCATGGAAACGCCTATGATGGCCAACAACAGTGCCCCGGAAGAAGCATCCAATATTTTTGGCCTGACATTTCATGAGATTGCGCATACCTATTTTCCTTTTGCCATGGGCACCAATGAAAAAAAATATGCCTGGATGGACGAAGGTTGGGCTACCTTATGGCCACATGTGCTTTTAGATAGCCTTTATCCTGAGCGCCGCTATATTGAGCGCACAATGGATACCTATCAGTACAATGCCGGGGCCGAAATGGACGTGCCTCCGATGGTTCCAAATCAACTTTTAGGAGCCGATTATGCATCTCTGCGACTTGCTTCATATGTGCGCCCTGCCGTTGCTTTTCATTTTCTTGAAGACGCCTTGGGCACTGAGCGTTTTGCTGCTGCCTTGCAAACATTTATGGCCGAATGGGAGGGTAAGCATCCCATTCCGCATGATTTTTATAATACTTTTGAGCGTGTTGCCGGCGAGGGGCTCAACTGGTTTTTTAAGCCTTGGTTTTTCGAAACAGCCTATCCTGACCTGGCCATTCATAAAATTACGCCCGACAGAAAAGTGGTTGTGCGCAACGATGGCGGCCTGCCCCTTCCCGTTCAGCTGATATTTACTTTGGTTGACGACAGTGTTTATGAGGTTTACGAAAAAAGTTCCATCTGGAAATCAGTCGACAAGCAAATTGCCATCGACATACCGGGGGAATTGCCAGTGAAGGAAATCAAGCTCGGCAGTGCCCGCATTCCGGATGTGAACCAGCGCAACAACCTATTGCACCTGATAGATTAAACTTTTAGAGTAACTTTGCTGTTTAGCAACAAAACTAATTGATATGAGAAGCTATACTTTTTTGGTCGCCCTTATAATGGCCCTGTTTTCAGGAGTTGTGAACGCACAAATTGCACCTGATGCCTATTATGTTCAGTTTACGGATAAAGCCAATTCACCTTATTCTGTGAACAATCCCGAAGCATTTCTCACCCAGCGGGCTATCGATCGTCGTGTAAATCAAGGGATTATAATTACGGAGCATGATTTGCCTGTAAATCCTTCTTATCTCGATGGCGTTGCTGCCCTTGGACCAGAGATGCTTTTTCCAACCAAATGGCTAAATGGGGTCACCATAAAAACGACCAGCCAGGCCGTACTTGACGCCATCAATGATTTACCTTATGTTGTCAGCATACGCTCACTCCAAGAAGGGGAGTTGCCAGCCGAAACCGAGCCCAAGACTTTCTTTGCCAACGAATTTATTTCTAACATCGGATTGCCGGTAACAAAGTCGCTAAGTTCGCTTGATTATGGAAGCGGCTTTGATCAAATTGATCAAATCAACGGCATCCCTTTGCATGAAGAGGGTTATCTGGGTGAGGGCATGGTTATCGCCCTGCTCGATGGCGGATACAGCAATACAGATGTACATCCTGCTTTTGATAGCATATGGATAAACGGACAAATATTGGGCACGAAGGATTTTACCCAACCGGGCGGTAATGTGTTTAGCCAAAGTTCGCATGGTACAGCCGTATTGAGTACGATTGCATCCAATGTGCCTGGACAGCTCATTGGCACAGCCCCCAAAGCTGATTTTTGGCTACTCAGGCCGGAATATGTTGCCACAGAAAATTTGATAGAAGAATATAACTGGGTTTCGGCAGCGGAATTTGCTGATAGCGTTGGGGCCGATGTGATCAACTCCTCATTGGGCTATATCAACTTTGATATGCCTCAACACAACCACAGTTATGACCAAATGGATGGAAACACAACGATTGTTACAATTGGCGCTGATATGGCTGCAAGCAAAGGAATATTGGTGGTGAACAGTGCGGGAAATTCCGGAGGCAACAGTCAGTTCCCCTACATGGGAGCACCAGCAGATGGTTTCGATGTGTTTTCGATTGGTGCGGTTGATGTGAATGGCGACAGGGCTTCATTCAGCTCTATAGGACCAACGTATGATGGCCGCATCAAGCCCGATGTAATGGCCCGCGGTGCGCAAACAGCTTTGGCAACTGGTTCTGATGACTTTGGATCTGGCAGTGGTACTTCTTTTTCGTCACCAGTTTTGGCGGGCATGGCAACTAGCTTGTGGCAGGCCAATCCCACCTTTACCAACCTGGAGGTGAAGGCGGCTATCATGCAAAGCAGCAACAGGGCGCACAACCCGGATATTTATTATGGACACGGAATCCCTAATTTTGCTGTTGCCAACTGGATATTGACTTCTTTAAGTGATGTTGGCGAGGAAGGGCATAAGTATATCAGCATCAGACCCAATCCCTTTGGCGATCAGCTTGCGGTAACCGTGCTCGACACAGCAGTTAATAAGGTTGTATTGCGCGATGCCCAGGGAAAACTGTTGCTTACTTTGGAGAACAAATACAGCCTTGCCGCTGATTTAGAAAGTATCCTTCCTACTCTTAAACAAGGTGTTTATTTGTTGCAGCTGTTTACAAAAGACAGTCAACAAACATTGAAAATAGTAAAGGGCAAATAAGCTGGAAACGCATTATAACGAAAACTGGTGTGTATTTTATACACCGGTTTTTTTATATCCGGATGAGAAGTAAAAACAGCGTTGTCCATGAATACCGAACTGAAAACCTCAAAGCCTAAAACAAATTCGATGCACCGGACACACGCTGTTAAAGGTACTTTCCAACAGGCTTTTTTGCAATGGGTTTTCTCTGCAAATCTATGGATCAGATGGCCTCTTTTTTTTAAGGTAAAAAGCGCAATTGGATAGAGTAATAGTCGTAAAAGTTTTGGATGTTTATTCCTTCATTAAGGCCTCTTTGTAAGTTTTGATGGCTCTGTTGCGGGCAAAAGCGTGATCTACCATGGGTTTTGTGTAATGCAGTTCATCCACTTCAGGAACCCATTTACGGGTGTATTGCCCTTTTGCATCGAACTTTTTGGCCTGTTCTGTTGGGTTGAAAACGCGGAAATAGGGAGCGGCATCACAACCGGTTCCGGCAGCCCACTGCCAGTTGCCATTGTTTGAAGACAATTCGAAATCAAGCAATTTAGATGCGAAATAGGCTTCGCCCCAACGCCAGTCGATCAGCAGGTGCTTGCAAAGAAAACTGGCAGTAACCATCCGCAATCGGTTGTGCATCAGCCCTGTCTGATTTAGCTGACGCATGCCGGCGTCCACCATGGGGTAGCCGGTTTTGCCTTCGCACCATCGCCTGAATTCTTCCTCCTTGTTTCGCCAGGGAATAAAATCATACCTGGAATTGAAGTTTTGATGCACCACATGGGGAAAATGCCACAGGATTTGCATAAAAAATTCTCGCCATATCAACTCATTCAAGTAAGTATCGCTGTGGTCTATGCCAAGCCTGATCATTTCGCGGGGGCTAACAATTCCGAGGCGGAGATAGGTGCCTGCGTAAGTTGTGCCATCAGTAGCAGGAAAATTACGGGTAGCTTCGTAATTTGAAATCGTTTTTGAGCTTTTTTGCAGCTTGGGAACTTGTATCTCAGAAGTGTTAAATCCCATTGACCTGAGGGATGGTATGGTGGTTTCTGTTTTTTGTAGTGCGTCAAGCTTTTCCTCTGAGGCATATCCCTCAACTTTGTCATTGGTAAAAAGGCTTTTCCACTTTTTCATATAAGGAGTAAACACCGTATAGGGCTTGCCATCAGCTTTTACCACTTCATCTTTTTCAAAAATCACCTGGTCTTTAAAGCCATGAAAGGCAATTCCCTTTTGTGATAAATACTTCTCCACTTCTGCATCGCGCTCCTGTGCGTAAGGCTCGTAATCCCTGTTGGTAAAAACGCTTTGTAGGGTGAATTCCTTTGCGATCTTGTCAAATATGTCAATAGGCTTGCCGTGGTACACCAATAGGCCACGGCCTTTTTTTTCAAGCTCCTGGCCCATTTCTGCCAATTGCCGGTGGATGAAACTAACACGGGCATCTGCTTTGTCTTCGAGTTTTTCGAGGATATCCGTGTCGAAAATGAAAATTGGCAATACGGGCAAACCGGCATTTAAAGCTTTGAAAAGGCCGTGGTTGTCATGCAATCGCAGGTCGCGACGAAACCAAAAAACAGCAATGGGATTTTTCATATTGATGGAACAATTCTGTTTGCAAAAGGTTTTAGGAATCCAACAATCAGCCCAATGGATACGTATTTATTCGCGCATAATCCAAGCATCGCCATAGGAGGCGCTTAGCTTTTCCTTTGCAAACATGGCCTCACGCAGGGTAGGGAACACATCCAGGGCCACCCGAATGCGCTTTTCTTTGGTAACAATTTGTGCATTTCTAAAACCGGCGTTTTTATATCGTCTCAGGGCCTCCTCAGCATCAGCCCTTACTGCGAAACTCCCATAAATCAGAAAAAATTTGCTGGTTTCCTTAGCTTCTGCTGTGCTACTAATTTGACGGCTATCTTTAAAAGGAGCCCTGAATGCAACATCTGATTCGCTGCAAACCCTTGGCTTGCCCTTGGCATCAGCTCGCTGTCCAAACCAAACCGAAGCAAAATTATCAGAAATACCTACACCAACAGCAGCCCACTTTTTATCGGTATGCTTGCCTCTGGTTAAAAACATATCCACGACTTCTTCAGTTGAAAGCCACAATTCCCAGAGCTTATCAACTTCGATTATTCCTTCATCATAATAACTCAGTTCATAACCACGAAAAGTATAAGGCGTTAGTTCTTTGGGTTTGTCCCACATGCATTCATTTTTCAATACATAGCCTTGGTAGCAACAGGCGGTCCAAATGCCTTGATCAGACCAGCTGGCGGTACTGCATATACTTGTGTCGGGTCGGTTGCGCTGCAAATCAGCAATATGTGTTTTAGCAACAAAAGACAAGGAAGCTGAAAGGGCAATTTCGGGCATGCGGTTTTGTTTTCGCAATGCATTGATAAATTCCACCAGACGCTCTTCTGACCGGCTGATGCAAAAATTGTCAACCGTATGTGCCTGAGCATTCAACTCTGTTTGAGAAAAGGGGAACAGCAGTAAAAATGAAACAAGGATTAGAAAACGCATGGCTTGTGTTTTGTTGGAGCAAAGATAACGGATTTGTCTGGTATGTTGTTTTTTATCAATTTACAAGTTGTATTGGTTTTCAATGTAATCGTTTATCACCTGATCATAGGCTTGCATCAATCGATTCGTTATGGGGTTATTTAATTGAAAACTATGCTTTTGCTTAATGGAAGCTATCGGCAATATCTTGGGCGATGTTCCGGTTAGGAAAGCAGCATCAAAGCTATTGATATCATTTTCATGAATGTCCTGCATGTTTACATCTATCCCAAGTACTTGACAAAGTTGCAGCACTTTATCGCGTGTGATGCCTTTCAACACCTGACTGTCAGGGGCTGTGTAAACGGATTGGCCTTGGATAAAAAAAACATTTGAACGACTGCCTTCTGTGATCATTGATTCTTTTCCAATCAGCACTTCATAAACGTTGAAATTGCGCATAGCTTGCTGCACTGCTTGTTTGTAGTCATCGTTTATTTTCTTGATATTGGGATGGTTGCGGGCTATATTCATAATGGCAACTTGCACGCCTTCGGTATATTGTTGCTGGCTGGGATAGGAATGGGGGATAAACCAGGCAGCAAACCATGCGTGGTTTTCGGGCTGATTGCCGGAAACAATGATTTTTAGATTGCCTTCGCTAACTTTATTTACATCAATTAGTTGCAACAGCATGGCAAATAGTTTGCTTTTAGAAACGGGTAGATCAAACCCGGCCAGTTTTGCCGATTTCTCCAGCCTGCGCAGGTGTTCCGCCCCAAATAGAATCCTGCCCTGCATGATGCGTACAACCTCATACAACAGCCCGGTTTTTGGTAATTTATCCACCTGAAAATCGCAAGTGCTTACAAGTTCACCTTCCCGCAAAAACCAATTGTGCAAACAGCTTTCCATTTTGACTGTAGCTGTCTTTATTAGCGGTTGCTAAGATATTCCTCGATTAGCTTCAAGGCTTTTTCTTCATTCTCAGTTTCAACGAAAAGCCTAGCCGAATCTTCTGCTATGGCCGAAACCCAGCCGGCCGACACACTCTCACGGAATGGATTGCGGCTGATGACACCAATGCCGTTTTCTTCAAGGATTTCGACAATAAACCCTGCTTCGATGGCAGAGCCTGTGAATACGTTTTTTAAATCGCTCGACATGATAACCTCCTTATTTTTTTGGAAAAATAAAACCTAAGCGAATATACAAAGATTTAGAACAGCTTAAAAATATTAGATCAACTAATTTTTTCAGGTGCTGAATTCAGGCGAATAATGGCATAAATCATGACGGCGGCAGCAATCCATTGTACAGTTGAAAGTAAGCTGTCGTTGATCAGGTAATCAAATATTACGGCAGAAATGGGAAACATCAGTTCGCTGATGGTGGCCATAATGGCTTTTACTTTTCGTAAACCATAATAATACAGAAAGATGGCTCCCGAACCGGTGGTGAGTCCAATGATGACGATAAAAAGCATGTTAAGCCTCGTGGTTTCAAAAATTTGCCCAAAATCACCAAAGCCAACCATAAACAGCAGCATGATCAGGCTGGTAAAACCATAACGGTAAAAAGTGGAAGTAACGAAATTGTATTTACCCAGGATTTTTTTTGAGAACACGGTCGAACTCCCAAAGGATAGTGCCGCCAGCAAGGCCAGCAGGGAGGCATATACTGTGGCGTCACCGGTATGCAGGTCAGGCAAGGCCCATCCAAAAGTGAGGAAATACCCGCCCAGGATGGCCAGCGAAGCCCACAACACAAAATGCTGTCGCAGTTTTTCGCCCAAGAGGGTTGTAGCCAATAAAATGGCAAAAATAGGTTGCAGCTTTTGCAGCAGCACAACAACAGATAAATGATTGAAATCGAGCAGAAAAAGTGCTTTAACTATGGACAGTGTGCCTACCGCCCCTCCAAAAAAACTAATTAATAAAAAGGTGTAAAGATCGGTACGCGAAAACCTTTTGAGGTGGCGGTATTCTTTGAAGAAGAATAAATTCATCAACAAAAATGGAAACAGATGCAGCATAAACACCACATAACCCACATCG
>CAYTUA010000455.1:0-2889 GCA_964440855.1 uncultured Lentimicrobiaceae bacterium | reverse complement strand
CTCAAATGGCAAAGGTATTATAACACCATATGTAACATAGTATTGATGAAAATATGGTCCATTATTAAGGTAAAAATCATCATTAATTTGTACATGCTTCATAGATTTACCAGACGGCCTAAATCCTTCAATTTCATTGTGTATTATGGAGTGTGATTCAGTAAGGTAGTGATTGAGGGCTGCGCTATTCAAACAATGGTCATCAGCTGAACCTTGCCCAACAAATAAACGGCCTTCAAATCCTTCATAGTGTAATCCATCTATAGTTTTTGTCTCTATACTGGTAATGAGAAATGTGTATGGATAAGGGTATAGGATGGTTGGATTATTCAATTTTCTCATCAGCTCATCAGAGCCATCTGAAACTCCTATAAAAGTCCCATCGCATTTACCTTTAGGTGGATCACCATGATGTTGTGTATAAGTTCCCCATATCCAATCATCATCATCTTCAAAAGCAGTGTACCAATCTCCATATGGAAAATCTTTCCCATAGACACGGGTGACTGATAAATAGGCATTGTTGCCTTCAATACTATCAATGGCAACATCAGTAAAACGCAAATGTTTCTCACTTGAAGGTATTTCCATGAGTTCATCTTCGTAATTACTTTCCATAAGGTTGAACAGGGTCTGTAATTCCAAAAACGAAATCATGCTGTTGTTATCGATCTCAAGTAAATGGGTAGTTTTGAAAAGCATGAAGTTCTCAAATGCAATATCTGGATGTGCATGATAATAGTTTTGGAGAGCTTCGGTGTACCAAACTGCAGAGTCTAATTCGATCATTTCACCTGACTTAAGGTTAGTGCCATTCGTTACTAATTCCTCAAACGCCATTATTGACCTGTATATTTTGAGGCTTTCGACAGGAATTTCATCTGTGCCCGGCACTGTGGTTTCCTTTTTACATGAAAGAATGCTGATTGTCAAAGCGAAAGCTAATAAAAGGGATGTTTTATGTTTCATATTATTTCTTTTTAATTTTTGATATATATGGTTAGTGGTAATGGTTGACACTATGCTTCCGTTCTTGGTCCCCTAAACGGCTGCCACCCCCCGCGCCCTGCGCTGACAAGGATGGCGGTTGTTCGGTCAAACTTATTCTTCCCCAATTTGAAAATGTATTTCGTTGTGCAACAAGGTATATATTGTAACCTAAGCAGTATTGCATGGCTTACGCCTTGAATAACGTGAAAACGACACAGTTGGTTTGGCATTGAACAGGTCAGGCCATTAAACCAATGAAACAAACTGTAAAAAGAGGCTAAAAAACAAAATCCGAACGCACCTCCACTTTCTTCATACATGATAAAAGGATATTGGTTCATACTTGAACTTTCTACCCCTTAATCAGAAAAAAAGCAAAAGGTAACATAAAAAAATAAAATTTTTTTCATTTTTCGCTATGAAATCACTTTAAAATATTGTAATTCAATATATAGCGAAGTGAAAAAAAATTAAAAATAATTTGGCTTGTTACCTTTTTTTGGTATAAACACTTCTCAGCACACTGTTAATGCCGAACCAGCATTGCACCAGTCAGGGTTAAAAACGGTTCTCTGCATACCATTTCCCCATCCCACAACCTTACTAAATAGTGCTTGTCTTTAAAGTCCGATGGCTGCATTTTGCACGTCATTCATGTCAGTCATCCCAAATTTTTCGGGACTCCTGACATTCAATCCTTGCATGCCCTGCCTGCCGACCAAGCAGGCTTGCCCTCAAACTTTAAAGCTCAAGCCCATGACATTACAGACAGACACTAAATATTAGACGGTAGGGAGGTGGCTAAGAAACTATTTGTTGCTTAATTTGATTTTATCCATTTTCCTGAGCCGATTGTTCTTCCACTGCTCGCAAACCGGTAAACATACACTCCACTCTCAAGTGCGGCCATATTAATTTCGTTACCGTTTGCCAGGCTTTTTGCTTCGAGCACCTGTCGGCCACTCAAGTCGTAAAGATAAAGGTCTGCATGCAGGTATTGTAAACCGATGAGTGCCCGGGCCATATTTTGTCCGGGGTTGGGTGTAAGTATGGCCTCGCTGTAGTATGGCTCCATCAATTCATCCGTACCCACAACCAGACCGTCGGCATCCACTTTCAGAGCAAAAATCCTGCTACGCCAAGTTGATTCAAGGCTGTAACGCAGCCCGGTGATCATAACCCCGCCATCCGATGTTGGTATGGCTTCAGAAACAAAATAGGACGCATCACCCCCATAATAGTATTGACCCAATATATTCAACTCGTTGTCGAGCCTTGTAACCTGTATCCATATAGGCGCTGTTTGCCATGGGAATGAGCTCCCCTTGAGATTCAGCATGCCTGCTACCATATAACCGTCTTGCAAAACAACAGTATTGTTTCCGAAACCGGCATAGAGTGCAGTGTCGGGCGAGTAGAAGAATGTGCTTCCTAATGTGTCATTTAAATTGGCAACATGTTTAACTTCGATACCGAAAACGTTGTTTTCCTGGTAATTGCTCCTGGTTGTGGTAACCAAGAAACTTGTATCATCTATGCTACTAATATTCAGGTTAGGGTAAAAGTGATCAGAATGGCTACGCCAACCAAGGTAATTTAATGCGGTGTCGAGTTCTATAATATGGTTTACTTGGTTTGGGATTTTTCCGTTTTTCGGTGGATGCTGTCCGAGGTAGTATAAATCAATGCGGCTATTAATTACGTCAAAGTTCAAATCGCGCAAAAAAAGCGACCCTGAACCCTGCGGACGCATAAAGGTATAGGATGCCATGCTGTCGGCAGGCAGGCGAATTTTTAAAAGGTTTAATCCGCCAACGAAAGGCTCATTGATATTGCCATCAATAAGCACGTTTGCCAGGATAAGTGTGTTTTGGTCGGGACGAATACAGGCAGTGGACC
>CAYTUA010000454.1:0-11657 GCA_964440855.1 uncultured Lentimicrobiaceae bacterium | reverse complement strand
ACCACAAACAAGGCGATGCGCCGGATGTAGTTATTTAACGTACTTTTGGCTTGCCCGCGTAGGGTAACTTGTTGATCCATTTTGCGGACAACATTTTCGAACTCAGGAACAAGCACAATGGCCTGTTCCACAATGGTTAAACCCGATTTCTTTCTCATAATCAGAAATTTTTTAGTTAATAATTCTCTAAATATGGGAAGAATCGGGTAATTTTGGAGGGGCTATCCGCCTGGGCGGATTTAGTTCAACAGCAGCTAACCAAAAGTGGCGGTTCAGCGGGTAAATCAAGCTTTGTGAATCAATCACAATTGTGCTTAGTTGACAGTGAAGTGCTTCGAAATCGCCACCTTTGGGTAGGTGCAAAACCTTAGCATCAATAGTAACAGACACCTAATTCATTCACATCAATAAAATGAAAAAAACTGCTGGACTTCTATTAATCGGATTAGGAATTGCCATTCTAGCAAATGGACAAACAATCAAGGTGCAGGGAGGTACATCCATATCAAAACTTGATTGGGAATTAAATGGGATGAATGTTGACCCCCTGTATGATGAAGCGTTCATTGGTTATTCTTTTTTTGTTGGTCTGGATTATCCCGACTTGAAATATTTCAATCTTTCAAGCAATATTGGATTCATCAGAAAAGGAGGAAAAGACGAGTTACAACTCATCAATGAAAATGGTCAATTGATGGGCCAATCAATAACAGATAAAGCTACTTTGGACTATCTTTCAGTAAACACATCAATTGAATTTAAATATGAGATCAAAGAAAAGCTTTCTCCATTTATAAGCCTTGGCCCCCGGCTTGACTATTTATTAAGCAACAGCAAACAGTTTGATGTATTAGTTAAACTTGATGAACTTAACAAGATTTCAACAGGATTCATAGTAGGTGGTGGTCTAAAGTATGAAATTTCCAGTTTGCAATTAGGGTTAAGAGCTGATTATTACTTAGATTTCACACCTATTGCTGACTGGACAATTGAAGAAACTGGAAAAAGTGGCGAAATTAAAAGCAATACATTTACGTTGAATCTGATTTTTGGATATAAATTGAAATGATCACTGTTGCCATTCGAGCAGACTACCAATGAGTCAGTTAACTCTTTTTTTCACTCGGCGTAGTTTCCAAACCACATCACCTAAGGTGGTGCTGGAGCAACTTCAGAAATGGGAAACCGAATGCCGTGATTACAACAAAATGCTGAAAGAACCGGCAAACCAGCAAATAAGCTTTGACCTGGATGATGGCATTGGACGTATATTATGAGAAGCTGAAAGGGGTTGTGGCAGAAATTAAATAATGTTTGTTTTAACCAACACAAAGCGCTGAATTTTGGCTTTATGTTGGCTTTTACCAACATTTTATTGACACATGATGCTATTTTGACTATTTTTGTTGGGATTTTCTAATGCTTAAGTAAAATTAAGGCAAAAAAGATGGATAATACCAACGCAAACTGGATATCAAAGTCAAACACCGACATTGTTGCTGCCCTGGGCAATTTCCTGCGGCATCACCGGTTGCAGCAAAACATTACACAGGAACAGCTGGCAAAAGCAGCAGGTTTAAACCGCTATACTGTTAACAAGATCGAAAAAGGTGAGCCCATCAATCTGGTCAGTCTTATTCAGTTGTTGCGGGCATTGGATCAGTTGCATATACTCGAAACATTTGAAGTAAAAGATGAAATCAGTCCGCTGGAATATGTCAGGCTAAAAAAGAACAGCCAGCTGCGCACGCGTGCAAGCAACAAGAGCAGTCAGGCACAAAATGAGGATCTGGGATGGTAGATGCGGCAGAAATATATATCTGGGGCGAACGGGCAGGAGCAGTGATCTGGAGTGAAGAGGATCAGATTGCCAGCTTTCAGTATGACCCGTACTTTCTTCGTCATGGCTGGGATTTGTCACCCATAAAAATGCCTGTGAGCAATGGCGCACGTATCTATCGTTTTCCTGAACTTCGCAAAGGCAAAGATGAATTGCACGACACCTTCAGGGGCTTGCCCGGTTTGCTGGCTGATGCACTTCCTGACAGGTATGGAAACCAACTGATCAATGCATGGCTGGTCACGCAGGGCCGGCAGGAAAACAGCATGAATCCGGTCGAACAGCTTTGCTTTATTGGTAAAAGAGCCATTGGTGCACTTGAATTTGAACCGGCACAATTGCCTGCAACGAAAAGAAGCTTCAGTATCGAAATCAGCAGCCTGGTTGAAACAGCCAAAAGCATACTTGAATCGAAGGAAGCCTTCAGCACCACAATGCATACCGCCGATGACCAAAGCATAAAAGACATCGTAAGCATCGGGACCTCCGCCGGCGGGGCACGACCCAAAGCAGTGATCGCGTTCAATTCCAAAACCAGGGAAGTAAGATCAGGTCAAACAACTGTTCCAAAAGGCTTTGAACACTGGCTTATCCAACTTGACGGTGTAAGTGATGCCCAATTTGGTGAAAGCAGTGGTTGGGGCAGGGTTGAATATGCCTATTACCTGATGGCAAAAGCTTGCGGAATTGAGATGATGGAATCCCGCTTGCTGGAAGAAAATCAAAGAGCCCATTTTATGCCCCGCCGTTTTGACCGTGGGGAAGCTAATATCAAGCACCATGTACAGACACTTTGCGGAATGCAACATTACAATTACAACGATATGTACGCATTCAGTTATGAGCAGCTGTTCCAAACCATGCGGCTGCTAAGGCTTAGTTATCCTCAGGCAGAACAGATGTTCAGGCGGATGGTGTTTAATGTGCTGGCAAAAAACTACGACGACCACACCAAGAATTTTTCATTCCGTTTGAAAAAAGACGAGCGTTGGGAACTTGCCCCTGCCTATGACCTATGCTACAGCTACGATCCCCAAAGCATTTGGGTCAGTCAGCAAACACTCAACATCAATGGCAAGAGAAAAAACATAAAAACTGATGATATAATGACCATCGCAACTGCCAACACCATCAAGAAAGGAGAGAAAATCATCTCGGAAGTACAAGAAATTATCAGGAATTGGCAAGCTTTTGCGGATGAGGCAGGCGTGAGGGATGATTTGAAATCTGTTATTATGAAAAACCTGCAACCAATTAATTGAAATGGAAATACACCTAAAAGGCAAACGCCTGCTGCAAAAAGACCAAAGAAACAGATCAACTTTTACTTTGACGAGCAGGCTGAGGACGCAAGCCTCCACGAAGAGCGTGACAAACTTGCTACCCTACAACTGCCCGGCGCAGTTTCCAAACTACGTCGCCTACAACCGCTCGGCGTAGTTTCCAAACTACGCCAAAAGAATCCATTCGCATCCACCAAGCATCCACATGCGCCCTTGCTTCCTGCAAATTTTCGTATGTTTATCGCCGGATAAAAACAACACAACAATTGCTATCCGAATGATAATTTATTGTTTTGTAAACTATTACGCCAACCTTACCACCAACAGGCCGGATGTTGGTTGTAAAAAAAATCAAGTTGTACAGAAGCCAGGCACTTAAATTCGGGGATAGATGGGCCGTACTTTTAAAACAGAAAAACGATGAAATACAAAAAATACCGCAAAACGCAGCTGATCCTCGAGGACAATACCCGCCTCGAAGGCTATTCGTTTGGTTTTGAGGCGTCCGTATCCGGAGAAATTGTGTTCAATACAGCCATGACGGGTTATCCCGAAAGCCTGACCGATCCCTCCTATTGCGGACAGATCATTGTGCTCACCTACCCTTCCATTGGCAATTACGGGGTACCGCATCAATTGGTCGAAAACCAGATGCGTAAATTTTTTGAATCAGACAAGATACATGCACGGGCACTCATTATCAGCGATTATTCCAACATCTACAACCACTGGAATGCCGAAAAAAGCCTCGGCGACTGGCTGAAGGAGGAAAAGGTGCCCGGCCTGTTTGGCATCGATACCAGGCATCTCACCAAAATCATTCGCGAAAAAGGCACCATGGCCGCAAAGATTGTTTTTGACGACGACATCCCTTTCGACAGGCCCGACGACCGCAACCTCGTGAGCGAGGTAAGCACCCGGCAACGGATGGTATATGGCACAGGCAGCCATCGCATACTGCTGATTGACTGCGGCGTAAAGAGCAATATCATCCGCTGCCTGCTGGAATATGACACCACCGTTATCAGGGTGCCCTGGGACCACAATTACCATGAGGAAGAGTTTGATGGGCTGTTTATTTCCAACGGCCCCGGCGACCCTGTGCGCTGCGAGGCCACCATCAGCAACCTGAAGAAATCGCTTTCGAAAGACTACCCCATCTTTGGCATTTGCTTAGGCCACCAGCTGATGGCACTCGCTGCCGGAGCTTCGTCCTACAAGCTCAAGTTTGGCCACCGCAGCCACAACCAGCCTGTTCTTCAGCATGGCACCAACAAGGCTTTTCTTAGCTCACAAAACCACGGTTATGCCATTGACACCGAAACCATTCCGCCGGACTGGGAACCCTATTTCACCAACCTGAACGACAACAGCAACGAGGGCATGCGGCACAATTCAATGCCCTGGTTTACCACCCAGTTCCATCCCGAGGCTTCCAGCGGGCCCACTGATACAGCATTTCTTTTTTCAAACTTCATTCAGGCCATTCAATCATGCAAAAAATAAGAAAAGTTCTTGTGCTTGGCTCAGGGGCACTGAAAATTGGCGAAGCCGGCGAATTCGACTACAGCGGCTCGCAGGCGCTCAAGGCTTTGCGCGAAGAGCAGATCACAACCGTTCTGGTAAACCCGAATATTGCCACTGTGCAAACATCGGAAGACATAGCCAATGAGGTGTATTTCCTTCCGGTGACCCCCTATTTTGTGGAGCGCATCATAGAGAAGGAAAAACCGGATGGCATATTGCTTGCTTTTGGGGGGCAAACGGCCCTCAATTGTGGGGTGAAGCTGTTTGAGTCGGGCATTTTGCAAAAGCATGAGGTGCAGGTACTGGGCACTCCGGTGGAAGCCATCATCGAAACGGAAGACAGGCAAAAGTTTGCTAAATTACTGGACAGCATCCATATCAAAACCCCGCGCTCTGTAGCTGTAACTTCGGTGGATGATGCCCTGAAAGCTTCTGCCACCATTGGATTTCCGGTGATTGTAAGGGCCGCCTTCACGCTGGGTGGACAAGGCAGTGGCTTTTGCAACAACGAGGTGGAGTTGCGCAAGCTGGCAGAAAATGCCTTTAATTATTCAGGGCAAATATTGGTGGAAGAGTCGTTGCGTGGCTGGAAAGAAGTGGAGTATGAGGTGGTGCGCGACGCCTATGACAATTGCATCACCGTATGCAATATGGAAAACTTCGACCCACTGGGCATCCATACAGGCGAAAGCATTGTGGTGGCGCCTTCCCAAACACTCACCAACAGCGAATACCACAAACTCAGGAAGCTTTCCATCGCCATCGTTAAAAAGGTGGGCATCATTGGCGAATGCAATGTGCAGTATGCCCTCGACCCGCAGTCGGAAGATTACAGGGTGATTGAAGTGAATGCCCGCCTGTCGCGCTCCAGTGCCCTGGCCAGTAAGGCAACAGGCTATCCGCTGGCCTTTGTGGCGGCCAAGCTTGCCCTTGGCTACGGCTTGCACCAACTCAAAAACAGTGTGACCAAAACCACCACCGCTTTTTTTGAGCCGGCACTCGATTATATGGTTTGTAAGATTCCGCGCTGGGACCTCAACAAATTTGAAGGGGTGTCAAAGGAAATCGGCTCGAGCATGAAAAGTGTGGGCGAAGTGATGGCCATTGGACGCAGCTTTGAGGAAGCCATTCAGAAAGGCTTGCGGATGATCGGTTCGGGTATGCACGGATTTATCGCCAACAGGGAATTCAAAATTACCGATCTAAAAAAAGCCCTCTCCAATCCTACCGATGTGCGCATATTTGCCATTGCAGAAGCTTTCAGACAGGGCATGGGCGTGGAAGCGGTGTTTCAACTTACCAAAATTGACCGCTGGTTTCTGGAGAAACTCATGAATATCCACCTGCTATCCGAGGAACTGACTGAGTATGATGAATTACACTTAGTTCCGGATGAATTATTGCTCGAGGCCAAGCAAATGGGGTTCAGCGATTTTCAGCTTGCACGGCTGGTGCTGAAGAATCCGGATACAGGAAAAACCGACGACGAGATGATGCAGCTGCGTCGTTACCGCCAATCGAGGCAGATTGTACCCTATGTGAAACAGATAGATACACTGGCGGCCGAGCATCCGGCGCAAACCAATTACCTCTACCTCACCTATCATGGCATCAGCCACGATATCAGCTGGGAAAACGACAACAAATCGGTGATTGTGCTGGGGTCGGGCGCCTACCGCATCGGCAGCAGTGTGGAATTTGACTGGTCGGGTGTGAATGCCTTGAAAACCGTAAACAAATGCGGTTACCGCTCGGTGATGATCAATTACAATCCCGAAACGGTGAGCACGGATTATGATGTGTGCGACAGGCTCTATTTCGAGGAACTGAGCCTGGAGCGCACCCTGGATATTGCCGAATTGGAAAATCCCTTGGGGATGGTGGTTTCAACGGGTGGCCAAATACCAAACAACCTGGCCATGCGACTCCACCGGGCGAATTTCAAAATACTGGGCACCTCTCCCCTCTCGATCGACAGGGCCGAAAACAGGCATAAATTTTCGGCCATGCTGGACAAAATTGGCGTGGACCAACCCGAATGGCAGGAGCTGTCGAGCACCGAAGATGTGTTGCAGTTTACCAAAAAGGTGGGATTTCCATTGCTGGTGCGTCCCTCCTATGTATTGTCGGGGGCGGCCATGAATATCGTTTCCAACGAAGGGGAGCTGGTGCATTTTTTGGAGATGGCTACCGAAGTATCCAAGCAATACCCGGTGGTGGTGTCCAAATTCCTGACCGATGCCAAAGAGATCGAGATGGATGCCGTGGCCGACAAGGGCAGGATTATCGTTTACGCCATTTCGGAGCATATTGAGTTTGCCGGCGTGCATTCGGGCGATGCCACCATCATGTTTCCACCACAGAAAGTGTATGTGGAAACCATTCGCCGGATAAAAAAGATCAGCCGGGAGATTGCCGAAGAATTGCAGATCAGCGGGCCATTCAACATCCAATTCCTGGCAAAGGACAATGATGTGAAGGTGATTGAATGCAATCTGCGGGCATCGCGTAGTTTTCCTTTTGTATCTAAAATACTGAAAACCAATTTTATTGACTATGCCACACGCATTATGCTGGGGCAGGCGGTGGAGAAACCCAACAAATCGTCTTTCGAGATTGATCATATTGGGGTAAAAGCATCGCAGTTTTCATTTTCGCGCCTGAGCATGGCCGATCCTGTGCTGGGCGTTGAAATGGCATCTACAGGTGAGGTGGGCTGCATGGGCGATGATTACTACGAAGCCATACTGAAAGCCATGCTCGCCGTAGGTTACAAAATCCCTGAAAAGGCCGTGCTGATCTCCTCGGGGCCCATGCGTTCGAAAACAGAACTTATCGAAAGTGGCCGCTTGCTCACGGCCAAAAACCTCCCCATTTTTGCCACCAAAGGCACCCATGATTTTTATACCGGAAATGGCATTGAAACAACCATGGTCAACTGGCCCGACGTGGATGCAAAACCCAATGTGATTGAGCTGCTGCGCAGCAAATCCGTTGACCTGGTGATCAATATTCCCAAAAACATGAGCCGCGAAGAGCTGCACAACGACTATATTATCCGCCGAACAGCCATCGACTTCAACATCCCGCTGATCACCAACGCGCGCCTGGCAAGTGCATTTATCTATGCCATTTCAAAATACAGGCTCGATGATTTGAAAATCAAAAGCTGGTCGGCGTATTGAGTAATGTATCAATATCACTTGATGATAAAGCACACAATACCCAACCTCAGAAATTCCATAGTTAAGTGAACTCCGGAATATCACAAAGTGCTAGAAGCTGTATCCCAGCGACAGACCAAATCCTGTGTTTTTAAAGAGTGTTTTACCATCTGTGGCCAAGTTGTTGTCGGCATTGATTTTGGCCAGGCCAAGCTGGGTATTCAATTGCATTGTAATGCCACTGGGCAACTCGTATCCAAAGAACAAATTGCCACCATAATCCAATGATTTAAAATATTTCATGTCATTGGGATTGGCACTGTCGTATTCATTTCCGAATACAACATCTTCCTCAGATGAAATAGTATTGACAGTGTATTTTACCTTCCCGCTGAATCCATAGGCCAGATAGGGCCCAAAACCCAGTATGAAGCGGCCATTGCCAAGCACAGGTTTATAGAGCAGACTCAATGGCAATTCTATATACGACAATTTGTAAGCAGCTGCCATATCCATCCCCAGGAATCCTTCCTGCGACTTGGCCCCTTTGGTTGTAAAAAGCAATCCGGGCTGAAAATAGAAATCAGTTGCGATCAAAATATCGGATAGAACACCGATATGAAAACGTGATGTAAGGTCAAGCTTGAGCTGTTCACCAGCATGGTCCTTGCCACTAAAGGTTTGAAAATCAAGACCGGCGCGAACGCCAAAAGACGTGCTTGCTGTTTGTGCACTGGCTGCAAAGCCAAGTACCAGAAGCGTTGCTGTTAAAAGAAATAGTTTACTTTTCATTGATTTAATAATTATAGGTTAAGATTAAGATTTAGATTATGTGTTACAATTTGCGAATCAGTCAGAGACCAATTATCTTTATTTTTTTGTTGTTCAACTTCACGACGCATCTTTTCGTTGGCCTTAATGGCAAACTCAACACGGCGATTCTGATTGCGACCAGCACTGTTTTCGTTGGAATATTTCGGCTGCGATTCACCTAATCCCAGGGATGTTAAGCGCATGGATGAAATGTTGTTAGCGGCCAAACAATTTGTAACTGCCTGTGCCCTTTGGTTTAAATTTGTTTTGGTTTTATTCAAAAATCGTTTTTTTGTTCTCCCATTACCTGTTTTAATTGACTAAGGAAGAGGAGGTTTTGTTGTGATACTTATTTTTTTTGCCAGGCTTGATGCGCCCCTGACAAACCTGAAAGTGCTTGTATAGGTAATTGGCAAACCAATATAGGGCGGCGGGTTATTAAACTTTTTGGGGATGCCGTCAGGCCACAAAGGCTTGTCGGAGGTGCTGTAATTTCCTTTTTTCATGCTTATTGGGTTTAATTATATGTGTTATTATCGACCGTGTTTGGTTTGCCAGGCATTGCTATGACGGGGCAACCCAATCACATTTTATTTACGAAACTGATCAATCGGATAAGCTGGCAGTTTGCGCGCACTTCTGCTGAAACGCCTGGCCTTGATAAACGCCTCATAACTTATCTGATGCGTTATCAATGTTTTATTCTTATCATCCGGAATCACCCACTCCACTGGTATAAACAGATGGTCGTCTCCTGACTTGTTTTGTTCTTTAGCTGTTTCAGTATGATGGTACAATGGCCCGGATACTTTTCCTTTTTCAATTACCGTTGCATCCACTTCTAAATCAAGGTAAACAGCTACTTTCTCCTCTTTACTAACCAGTAAATCATCCACCCGGCCAATCAGGTGGTTTTCGGCATCCCTTAGCTCCCAGCCCCGAACATCAGGACTGTTTTTAGCCAGTTCGAATGTTGTCAGATCGCTAAAAAAAAACAAGGCCTTGCTCATAGGTTTTCTCCTGCCAGGCGATTGCTTAGAATGCGGTTCGATTAAGTCTTTTGACTTTTCCATCATCCTTCTTATTTATTGGTGATCAACATATAAGAAATGAACAGCATGATAATTAAACCAACAAACACAAACGGCCAAAGTGGGTTTTTCTTTTTAATCTTAATTTCGAACATATGCAGCGTTTTCGTTGTGTTAAATGATGTGCGTCAGTCCACACTTATAAATAAGGCTCAACAGTGAATCAATTCATCTTTAGTCAGCCTGAAATTAATTATCAGGCAATCAGTCATTATCAACACGGCGATGTTTCACACCATTTGCAAGCATCAATGGATTGATAGGCAGGTCAAATCCTTCGCCCCCTGATCAGTCTGAAAAGAACCGCTACCAAAGCTATCACAAGCAAAACATGAATGATGTTACCTAAATCATAGGCATAATAACCTGTTGCCCACAGGATAACCAGGATAATCGCGATAATGTAAAGCAAGTTGCTCATATTGTTAGGTATTAGTGTTTAAAATATTGATTTTTAACCCCATAAAGGTGATTACAATTTCACGAAAAAGTGTTATATAAAGATGGGAATATGTTACATCATTCACACTTTTTCATTTAATCCAATCCCAATGATATCCAAGGACTATTATCGTTCTGGATTCAATAAAAACTTATCAGGCTTCATCTTTTGTGGTGCGCACCAGGCTTATGCCTGCTGCAAAAAACAGGAGGCCAAGAATGCCGAAAATGATCAATGATTTTATGTCCTGATTGTTGCCTGCAATGGAAACAAAGACCACAGCTGCATAAATAAGACTGGCAGCACCAAGTACTGTTAATACAGCACCGAAAATTCTTTTTACATTCATTTCTTTGATATCAAATATGTATATGTTTCAAGCTGTATATGCGTTCCAAACGGATGATGCTCTTGAATTGAATTCTCTCTGGATTGAAATCAGGTTGCATACAGGAACACTTATCAGCAAAGCTTTTTCGCTTACGTATTTCCTATTTGGATGATCCAAAATCCTTCAAAGCATCAATTACGCCATTCAAATCGCTGTTGAATTCACGCTTGAACACTTCCCAATCTGACCTTTCATTCTCGTATTCATTCAGCTTGATTCTGAGTTGGATGTTTCTTTGATTCAACTCTTCAATCCTTCTTCTACGCAGATCTTCAAGTTTTTTATCGTTAGGCTCAATGATTACCAGGTTCAGCATCCCGATTCGTTTTTCATTGGCTGCAATTTTATCTTCAGCTTCAATTTTGAATGCAGGGTACTCTTCGTTCAATGCTATTTGGGCGTCTTTCAGCTCTTCTTTGGCATCGATAAGGTTTTCTTGTGCATTTTCCACTTTTTGCACATTCGATTCGCACGAAATGGCGAAACTGCCGGCTAAAATCAATGCCAGGGCAGCATAACTAATTGTTTTTTTCATTGGATGTTTCATTTTTAAAAATTTATTTATTGTTAATTAATTGGCAAAGCAAACCTCATGCTGCATGTATGAATTGTCCAGCATATCATCTGCCAGTAGTTCATGATTCGAGAAGGGTTTTGCAAGGCAGGCAAAAATAGTCTTGCTATACTACTTTGCTAAAGGGCCTTCATTATATTGTCCAGTTCCTCCTTGGTTTTACCAAGTTTCTTTTGAAGATTGCCGTACATTTCATCCCGTTTGCCTTCTTCATACATGAGGTCGTTGTCGGTTAACATGGCAAATTTCTGTTTGAGTTTGCCTTTCTGTTCATTCCAATTTCCTTTTACTTCTGTCTTATTCATCAGATTAATTTTGTAATATGCCGCATCTGGCGGAGCAGTCATGAATTTATTTTCATTTGGTAAAGGTGCTGTCATTTAAAGCACAATGTATTACACAATTTCACAAACTACTTACATGATTCACACATTGCCTGAAGGATTGATTGTTTGGATCAACCTGCCCCAAGCTTTATTCTACCAACCCAAGTTTAGCAACTTCAAATCCATGGAATGCATAGCAGCTTGCC
>CAYTUA010000453.1:0-5832 GCA_964440855.1 uncultured Lentimicrobiaceae bacterium | reverse complement strand
AAGGGTGAGTTTGCGAGGGAGGCACGACCGAAGCAATCCCTTGGCCGCCAGGGCATAATTGGGTTTAAAGGCCTTTTGGGGTTTGGATAATTGTTTTTGGGGGATTTTGGATGTGCGAAAAGGTTGCTTCGTCACCAGCTTTGGAGATTGCCAAAGCTGCTTCCTCCCGCCATTGGGCGGGCAGGCGCAAAATCACACTTGGAAGACGTGCCTGCAAGGCAGGATCTGGGCTTGTAAAATGGTGTTGCAAGGGTGAGTTTGCGAGGGAGGCACGACCGAAGCAATCCCTTGGCCGCCAGGGCATAATTGGGTTTAAAGGCCTTTTGGTGCTTGGATAATTGTTTTTGGGGGATTTTGGATGTGCGAAAAGGTTGCTTCGTCAGCAGCTTTGGCGACTGCCAAAGTTTGGGGGAAGGCGATGGGGGTTAATCGAGGGGGTGACTTTAGAGTCTTGAGTTGCTGAGGGACAAACCGTTCTGTGTTTTATAAAAACCATGGATGAATAACGTGCTTTTGGGTTTCTGGTGTGTTGCTGACAACATAAAAAGTGGGGATAGAAAGTTTTTCAGCAAGTTTTTCAAGTTTGCGTATATCGGGTTCAATGGCTTTATTTTTCACCTCGAGGGCAATCTCATCATTGAGGATAAAATCGATCTCAGCCGTATTTCTCTTGTTGTAATAAGAAAGCGTGCCGTAATGCTGTAACTGATTGGCCACAGTGGTTTCGAGCAGTTGACCTGTCGTTGTTTTGGTTATCAGGCTGAGCATTCCCGTATCGGTGAAATACACTTTCTTACCACCTGCAACACTGCGATCAACACTTTGTGTATGTTTTGGGATGAGTCGAAGGAAAAATGTGCCTTCAAGAAATTCGAGATAGTTGTATGTTTTCACCCTGTTGATGCCCATCTCGGAAGCAAGGCGTGTTACATCGAGGATGTTGCCGTTGCGTGGCCCTAATAGAATGATGAGGTCGCGCAATTCTTTGATGTCTTTCAGTTCGCTGAAAACCTTGATGTCTTTTTCGAAAAATGAAGCAAAGATATTTCTCAGAATCATTTTTTTTGTTGCAAAATCTTTCGTTAGGGCCACTTCCGGAAAACCTCCAAATTCCATATATTGATCGTATAGTTCCTTGCGCTTGTGGATGGCGTATGGGCTATGAACCGATGTGGCTTCCTCAAAATCGGGTTTCAGTGCGGAATCGGGCAAAAGCGAGTTAAAATGTAAATATTCCCTGTAGCTCAGCGGATGAAGGACAAAAAGGAACTTCCGGCCACTAAGCGATTCGGGGAACAGGTTTCGTAAATAATAATTGGACGAGCCGGTGACAATGAATTTAAGTCCAAAATGGTCAATGAGGTATTTGATTGATTTTGTTATTTCAGGGAAATTCTGAATTTCATCTATACAAACCAGAAAGCGCTCACCTTCCTTTGCTTCGGCCAAACGTTGCAGATCACTGTGAATCAGCTTGAAATCGTTGCTCTCAAACAGCATTTGATCCAGAGGGTTGCCGAAATCGAACCATACATATTTTCCGGGCCAGGCCGCAGCAAGTTGTTTCATCAGTGTTGTTTTGCCAACCTGCCGCATGCCTGTAATGACCAATGCATTTTTATGTTGCAACTGGGATGCAATGGTGTGAAACAGGGCGCGCTTAAACATTGTGTAAATTATTTTTTACAAATATACGCATTTTTGTAATGCGACTTTATTTGTTGATCTGTTTTTTGTTTATATGTTGATTTGTTCTTCTCAACGAATCAACCTTCCGGGCTTCGCCTCAACAGTTTGTTGATTTGTTCTTTGTTGATTTGTTCCGGGCTTCGCATCAACAAATCAACCTCTTTCCGAACTTTGTGATTCATCGTTTATTTTGCAAATTTGGTTTCAAGATCGGAAAAGAATCGTTTATGTCGTTCAGGATTTTGTGCTATAAAACGTTTTACGTTTAGCAATTTCCATTGTACGGCAGGAAAAATGCTGAAATCATAAACTTCCCAGTCGGGGGTCCCATTTTCGATACTTAACAAAAATTTCTTGTCATTAGCGGTAAGTACTGTTTGGATTTTTTGAATCAAAAGTTCTCTTTTGTTTTCAAAATCTGCATAAGTAAAGGCTTCGTAAGTCATTCCCATGAATTGTTTTTCAAAAACCGAATGCTGATCTTGAAGATGTGGAAAAAGCATTTCAACAATTGGTCTGTTGGAGCTCACCAGGTAAAAGATGAATCCTTTTTTTAGTTCCTCGTCAAAAGGCAGCATTGTAAACATCTTATTTATGTCAAACAAATCTCTGGGATGCTGCCTGTCAAGCGCTGCACACATCTTTCCTCCAAATAAATGGGCATTATCAACCAGTTGTATTTCACAATAGGCCTCAAATTGTTTTTGTGCATTTTCACACAATGATCTTATGACAGGGGGCGTATAACATCCTCTTTTTATAGTATTTACTTCCACTTTAATGCTCACGTCTCTGGCAGAAACAATGAGTTTGGCTTCTTTTAACAAATGGAGCACATTGGTGTCGGGAAGGAAAGCTTCAATCTGTTGACTTATACGATGCAAGGCTTTGCTGATATTGACCATTGAAGTGTCCCTGTTTTCAATTGGCAAGTAGGTCAAATCGATATCAACTGACAAGCGTGGCATGTTGTTGATGAACAGATTGATCGCAGTTCCACCATGTAAGGCAAAGCAGTTTTCTTTTGCTACCATTGGCAGCACTGATAGTAAAAGATGAACCTGCTTCTTATAGTTCCGGGTACTCATCAGCTTCCAATTCTTTTGGGACTGTCAGTTTATACTTGCTGATATACACGCCATCAGGTACCAAACTTCGATTACCTTGTCCTAAATCTATCCGTTTAACATTCAAATGATTAAACCAGGAATGGCCTGCTTTTTCGGCAAGATAAAGAAAGAGCCGGTTCACTTTTACAGAATTGCAGCTTTCAAGCAAATCTTGCGTGGTATTTGGGGGTAAATTGGTTAGACCCTGCATGATTTGAAAGCATTCCAGAAGGTCTTGTTCACGCGGAGCCAGAAACAAACACTCCAACATGGCCCTGGCTGCTGATGCGATGTTTATTTTGAAGCTTTTATGTTCGTATTCAACCAGCCCTTTTTCGGTGGGGAGAAAAGAAGAGGCGATATGCCTTATTTCAACATCCCATTTCCTGTTTTTAAACCAGGTGGGCAATGTTTCGCTACTGCTTCCAAACAGGAAGGCCTTGTTGACGTTGAGTTCAAGAAAATGTGCTTTACCTAAAAGCGACAGCGCCGTTTTTGCTGCCGGATGGATAGTCAGATTTAATTGTTGCTGTAAAGCATAAACAGCGCCGAAATAATCAACACTATCATTGCTTCTGATCATGGCACCATTGCCAATTGTATCCAGCCAGTGGTTGTTGCGATAATTTCTTAAAAGTTCGGGACTATAACCTTGTTGTTTTAGCCAATTGCTTGTCAGCACCACTCCGAGAGGCTGCAGTTGGAGGAGTTTGTTTATTTTAGAGCCAGATTCTGTACTCATAGTGCATTATTTTATGCGAAAATAAACATTATTGGTGTGTTGTTGATTTGTTCTTTGTTGATTTGTTTTGATGGAGATATATCAACGAATAAACGATTCAACAATCAGGAGTCAAATTTCTGATTTTTGATTTCTGATTTAGGATTGATGATTTTGGGTGTGCGACGGGGTTGCATAAAAAATAAATCCGGAAGGGTTTTCAGGCCTTCCGGAAGGGATTGTTTCTTTGAGAGCTGTATTATGCAGCCTGGGCAGCGGAGGCGGACACCGGATCGAGGGTGAAATCAACTAAAAGGGATTCACCTTTAGAGGCTTCTATGGTTAGTTGATCAGGAATATTGTAGCCTTGTTTAAAGCAACTTACAATAAATTTTGTTGCTGGTAAATCATCTATCAGGTAATAGCCATCGATGTCGGTTTCGGCAGAGATTTCAAAGCCCAGCAGGTTGATTGTTGCATTATGAACCGGTAAGCCTGTTGCAGCATCTGTAACTGTGCCCAGGATTTCGACCTGGTCATGCTGGGTATAGCTGCGTTTCCTTTTTCGCGGAAAGCCCCTGATCAGCTTGTAATCGTCATAAAAAAGCGGAAATTCCTTTTGGTGAAAGCGGACAAAGGGATCGATGTGGGTTCGGAGCGTGAGGTTGCAAGCCTTAAGTATCTGGTCTATCTGGAAGCGTTTTGACCTGCGGGCTTCAAGCTTGATGCCTGTATTTTCCAATTTATCACCGAATTCCTCCGTCAATTCACGAAACGCCTGCAGTTTTTGTTCAGAAAGACCGAATTCGTCTGCCAGGCTGATGTGGGGTTCGAGTTCCTCAGTTACATGAACTGCCAACTCATATTGTTTGAATGCCGCAATGCTTCTGATCTGTCTGTTGTAGTATTTCAACAGGTCGACAAGGCTTTCGTTGCCCAAATGTGTAGCAAGCAAGGTTCCCATGCCTATCATCTTTTGCGTTTCGGTGATGAAATGCTTCTGTAACTCCTGTTTGGGTCTGTGTACCGTTGAAATTGGCCTCAAAAGTTTTGAAATGTGTGCTGAAGCTTCGTCCAACTGCTGGTTGAAGAGGTTTTTCATGGCAATGGCTTCCGGTTTATCCTCAAAAACCTGTGGGTAGTTGGTCATTACACGGCTGATTGCCTTGAGCATCTGATGGTTTAAAATTGCTTTTTTCATTTTTATTTGTGTATTTGTTAAACATATGCCAACATATACGCATGTATGTGATGTGAAACGATGAAACAATGAGGGAATGATTTGGATTTGTGTGGTTTGTTAATTTATTTGCCCTCATACCCCCTCCCGCAGTTGCGTGATGGAGGCTTCTGCCCGGTGTGAAGTGTTGCAAAGGTTGAGTTTGGGGATCGGTGATTCATCTGTTTGTTGGCTTTGTTGCCACCATAACCCCATTGCATGAAGGCTTCTGCCTGACACAAAGTTCAGGAATGATTTGGATGTGTGTGGTTATTACAGGAGGAGACATGAATGACTTCAACTGTTTTTCTAATCAGGCACTTAGTGCATGTGGAATTGTTAAAGTGACAAATGGAGGGCTTTCAGCAGGATGGCGTTGTGAAAAAGTGATGATGGAACGTGTGTTTGCTTATGCAGGATGGATATTTGTAATCAATGGTCGTTATAAATCTGATACGGGATGTGATGGTGTGATCCAGGCAAGGGGTTGGAGTAGAAAGTGGTTTGTATGGAGAAGCCTGCGAACGGCAGAAAGCACCTAGGTTGCCTGGAGAAATGAAAAGGGAAAAAGGAAAAAGCAGGCCGGAGGTGGGTGTTTTAGGTTAAGATCATGATGATTGGAGGTGGTTTTTTAGCCCCCCAACCCCCCGAAGGGGGCTATGAGACAGTGGGTTTTACAATTTTTTTTAGCCCCCCAACCCCCCGAAGGGGGGCTTAAAGGCCATTGGTGTTTTGCAATTTTTTAGCCCCCCAAACCCTCCCGCAGCTGCGAGGAGGGCTATGAGACGATGGTAGGTTTTACACAATTCGATATTCTGACCCAATGTATTTCTATTTTGACATGTATTATAATATTGATAAACAGACTACTATTGAAGCATTTCATGTTTGCTTAGAACATCTGCGAAACATCAGTAATTTTATATCACGTTTGCACGTATATGTTATTAAACATTTAAATTTATGAACGAAAAAACAAAAATTAAAACAAAAGGGATAAAGGGGCCGGCTGCGTTGATGTGTTTAATTGGGGATCGAACCACAAACCATATTGAATATCAGCGGGTGATAAATGTTTTTCACAAAAAGTATAT
>CAYTUA010000452.1:0-3652 GCA_964440855.1 uncultured Lentimicrobiaceae bacterium | reverse complement strand
AGCAATTCAGCTGGAAATTACAGGAAATCATTTTCTTAATTGGTTGTGGCTTATTTAATATCTAATTTTTATATATTCAACGCTTTGCGCCTTTGCGTCTTTGCGAGATGAATTTTTCAGGTTAGGGATGATATAAAATGTTTTATGTCTTTACTGATGAAAGGTGGATTAAAGAATTCCCCGTCTGATTCGTTACCGGAAAAGATGGACATGCATGCTCATCCACAAATAAACATGGTATTCCCGGAAGACGGGAGATTTAAATCTGAGTACAAGGGCCACCAAAAGAATTACCAGTTTCACCGTATATAGTAGTTTTGAGTCTAAAAACCATTTTTACCTCGAAAGAGGAATTTTTATAAACTGTTGCTGCGTAGTATTTTTCTTTAGGTTTATGGATAAAAAATATAAACATCAATATTTTGAGGCGTTTAGACTGTACTCAAAAAAGATTAAAACGTCACTGCTCGCAAAGATCATACTTGATTAAAAACATTGTGTAACATCAAAACATAATCATCAGATGAATCCATGCTTGTTTCCAATTAATGATGAAAACTGTTCAATTACTAGGTTACAACTCAACACCCGGATCCCAAAACTTCTCTTTGAAATTAACTATGACATCGTTATGGATTATCAGGCCTTCGTTTTCGAGTAATTGCTGCATGATATCGGGGTGGCCGAAATGGTGTTTTCCGGTGAGCATGCCATTCCTGTTCACTACGCGGTGGGCAGGTATATTGTCCAAAGCTGAATGGGAGGCATTCATTGCCCAGCCCACCATGCGGGCCGAACCTTTACTGCCCAGAAAGGCGGCAATAGCCCCGTAGGAGGTAACCCGGCCATGAGGGATTTGTTTGACAACAGCATATACCTGTTCAAAAAAAGTGATGGTTTGCATGATTTAATCTTTCAATAAAAAATCGTGAAAATTATCCCTGTTGATCATTTGAAAAGATGCTTTGGGGTAGGCAGATAAAAAACTCCTGGGTGCAGACTTAGCAGTCCTTTTGGGATTCCACTTAAACTCATACGCAAAAAGCCTACCATCCCTTTCCTCAACATAATCGATCTCAGCCTGTGCAGTTGTTCGCCAAAAATACACATTAGCCCAGAGGTTCTCGTAGTCGTTCAGTTTTTTTCGTTCCGCTATCAGAAAGTTCTCCCACAACGCACCTGCATCCTCCCGCAAATCCAGTGGAGAGAAGTTGTTTATGAGAGCATTACGTATTCCAACATCATGAAAATAGATTTTTTTCGCCTTTTTTAATTCTGATCTGTGATTACGGCTGTATGATGACATGCGAAAAATCACAAAGGTTCTCTCAAGCAGGTCTATATAACGTTCTACCGTACCTCTATCAATGCCCAGTTGACGGCTCAACTCCAGGTACGACACTTCATTGCCTAATTGCAATGCGAGGTATTGAAGCAATTTCACCAAAATATCCGCATGCTGAATATTCGACCAGGCCAATAAATCCTTATACAAATAGCTGTTTGTAATAGTTTTAAGCATTTCACGCTCATTTCCAATCCGCATGACCACTTCCGGATAATAGCCATATACCAATCTATGAGGCAGCAAGCTCGTCTCTTTCACAATGCCGTGAAAGTTGCACATCTCATTAAATGACAGAGGATAAAGCTGGTGCTCCCATTTTCTTCCTGTAAGTGGTTCAGCTGTTTTGTTGGCCAAATCGAAGGCAGACGAACCCGTGGCTATAATTTTAATGGCCGGAAGCTGATCTGTGAATATCTTTAAAATACGACCGATTTCGTTTACATATTGGGCTTCATCAATGACAATTATATCGTATTTCCCGAACAAGGTTTTATAGTGTATGGCCGAACGTTCAGCTAACATCTGGTGTGTTTCACGGTTATCACCGTAGAGCCATAAAGTTTGATTGTCAGATGGAAACAACATTTCTAGCAAAGTTGTTTTGCCTGTCTGGCGTGCCCCAAAAATTAATATTGCCTTGCCGTCATCAAGCTTTTTTAATAAGGTTGAAGAAAGTCTTCGCTGAATCATACTTAGATTTTTGCGTATTGATACGCAAATTTACTAAATATTTTGCGTATTGATACGCAAATTATCAAGTAAGCAAAAATTAACCCTGTATATACCTCATAATGTGTAATATACGCTACCCTAAAAATTCAATGAAAATTGAATATACTTGATTGTCAAGCCCTGATTAAGCCACATCTGTTCATAAAAGGTCCTGATTTTCTTCACAGTGAGGTCTTCGTCAGTTGCATACAAATCTGGGGTATGGTAATGCAGTGTGTGTTGGCCTTGCTCAATAACCTCGAGGGTGTAGTCGTAAAGTAGGGTGCTGTCGGTTTTCAGGTGTATAATGCCTGATGGGCGTAAAAAGTGTGTGTAATAGTCAAGAAAACGCTGAGATGTCAGTCTTTTGCGCTCCCGCGAATTCTGTAATTGGGGATCAGGAAAAGTAATCCAGATTTCAGAAACCTCGTCCTTTCCAAAAAAATGCGTAATCAGCTCAATGCGTGTGCGCAGGAAGGCAACATTGTCAAGTCCTTTTTCGTGGGCAGTGGTCAGCCCCCTCCACATACGTGCCCCTTTGATGTCAACACCAATATAGTTTATATGGGGATTGGCGGCAGCCAGGCCTACGGTGTATTCTCCTTTACCACAACCCAATTCAAGTACGATGGGATTGTCATTTTTAAAAAAATCATGATGCCATTTCCCCTTTAAAGGAAAGTCATTCATTTGAATTTGCTCGTAACTGTAATGGAAAAAATTATCAAAGGTTTCGTTTTCAGCAAAGCGCTTCAGTTTATTCTTCTTTCCCACAAATCCTCTAGTTTTAGTATTCTTAGTTAAGGTTGAGCAACCAGGCCTGGGGGTTTTCCTCCGATTGAATAGCAGCAAGGCGCTCAACAGCAAGGCTTCTGCTGCTTAAAACGTCAAAGCTTACCCGCCACAACCCGCTGGTGGTTTGTCCTGAAAACTGCGCATTATAACCTTTGCGACGGAGTTGGGCAATGAGTTTGTCTGCATTTTCTTTTTCGCGGAACGCACCGGCTACAATGTGATAGCCCGAAAGCTGGTTTTGCTGAACATTGTGGTTTGTCATTTGTGGCTCAACAGCTTGTGCTTCTATCGATTTAGGTTGAATAGCATTACCAGTATTCTCGCCAAAGCCGGACTCAATGTCTGCCGTCTCAAAATCACTGAATACATCCACTTGTGTTAAATCATCACCAGTTGTATATTCTTCCAGATCATTGGGTTGAATATCCTGCTGAGGAGTTGTTTGCAGATCATTTTTGATGGATTCAATAGGGATGGAATAATCAGTTTCGGACTCCTTATTGGTTTTCAAAAGTTTTTCAACAGGAATTGTTTCCATATTTTTTAACAAGTACTCATTGGGGCTCGAATAGAAAAAAGGCACCAGGCCGGCATAGGAATTATAATACTGTGTAACAAGCTGCTGGTTCATGATTGCCCAGGCCATACCAAGTATAAGAACGAAGATTCCAACCACTGTCAATTGCCTTTTGTAGGGCTTTCTCCTGACAGAAGCTTTCATTGGGCGTTTCATTCTGGGTTTTGCTTGTGCTTTTTGCTGTTGCTTCACATGGGCAGTTTGTTTTGGTGAAGCAGCCA
>CAYTUA010000451.1:0-3308 GCA_964440855.1 uncultured Lentimicrobiaceae bacterium | reverse complement strand
AAATTGGAAATACAAGTTCTGTTTTGTTCTTTCTTAATACATTTCATTATTAGTTGAATGATATGGGGCCTCTGTTCGGCGAAGCATTCGCTTCGCCGTCTTATCTTATAGCATTCGCTATTTGCCTTTCCCTAAATTGCCGATTAATTCATTTTTTTTTAACGCAGCATAAACCTTTTCCTGCCCCAACCATCTAAAGAACAAATTTATTCACAAAAAACGAAGACAATGAAAATGAAACTATTTTTTGCTTTTGCAGCAAGTTTATTGATCCTGGCAAGTGCTTGCCAAAAATCAGATGATGATGTACAATCCGATGCATCCACTGAATTGGAAATGAAACAGGAAACCATCGCCGAAGTGCTTTTCGATGAGGTGTTCGAAATCAGCAACGAAGGCATGCGCCTGGCGGAAACAGGCTTTAAGAACGGCCAGAATTTCCGCCGCAGGATTGGCGATTGTGCTACCATCACCATCGATACCACGGTGATGCCACGCGTGATCACCATTGATTTTGGTGAGGAAAACTGCCTTTGTCCCGATGGCAAAAACAGCAGGGGTCAAATCATTGTGACCTTTAACGGACGCTTTCACCAGCCGGGTACCATTATCACCCAAACCTTCAACAATTACCACGTAAACGACAACCACATTCAAGGGAGCCGCGTACGCGAAAACCTGGGGTTGAATGAAGATGGGCACCCCCATTTCAGTTGCGAAGTGGATGGCAGCGTTACCTTAGCCGAAGACGGAACCATTATCAGCCGCGTAGCATCCCATATGCGCACCTGGATTGAAGGCTTTGGTACGCCTACCTGGGTTGACGATGTACATTTGATCGAAGGCACAGCCCTGACTGAAAACTCCAATGGTTTCAGCTCTTCAAGGAACATCCTGCTGCCCTTGCGCCGCGAGCTGAGCTGCCACCATTTTGTGAGTGGTACAGTGGAGATTGAACGCACCGGCAGGCCTCTTGCCATACTGGACTATGGCGATGGCGAATGCGACAACATCGCTACGGTTACCATTGGCGACAACACCTTTACCATTCGACTCCCATAAAATAAGCTCAATGTGTGTGGCGGGGTTCATATACCCTGCCGCACTTCTAATTAAAATCACTTAGCTTTACAACTCCAATTAACCAGACGAACCTAACTAACAACCGTGCAGCAATCTGTAAAGCAACAATTTGAGGCCCTTGTAGATGAGCACAGCCCCGTGCTTTATGCGCAAATACGCAGCATGGTGCTTAACCATGAGGATGCCAACGACGTTCTTCAAAATACCTGGCTGAAAGCCTGGCACGCCTGGTCGGGGTTCAGGGGCGAGGCAACAAGCAAAACCTGGCTGTACCGCATTGCCTACAATGAGGCCTTGCAGCACCTGCGAAAACAGCGGCTGAGGCGATTGTTCCTGTTAAAAGAGAACAACAGGGACCTGTCAGTTGGTTTGGTTACCGATGATGCCGCCAAATTGCTCGAAAAAGCGCTGGAGTTACTCAGCCCACAGCAAAGAGCCGTTTTCGGGATGCGGTACTACAATGACTTGCCCGTGCGTGCGGTGGCTGAAAGCCTCAAACTGGCTGAAGGAACTGTTAAAGCTGTTTACCACCAGGCTGTAAAAAAAATTGAAAACCATATTAAAAAGCACTCGGACTGATGAAGAAATTTGACCATTTAAAAGGAAAGCATGCAGCAGCATTCAATGATGTTCCCGAAGGCTATTTCGAAAGGATGATGCAGGAAGTGGGGCAACAAATAGAACTATCGCAGAAAAGGGAAAACCCCGCACGCAGCAGGCGTATCATGCTTGCAGCCGCGGCAGTGGTCGTTTTGTTTTTAGCATCGGCGGTGCTGCTTATCCTCACCATCGATCCCCCGCAAAACAAGCTGGCGGACAACAAGAGGGTTTACTCACCCATTGGTGAGGAAACCCTTGTAAAACAAAACAGTAACAAATTGGATAACAAAATCATTGAGGCAAATCTTCAATGGCAGGCAAGTGCCGATACCCTTAGTTGGGATGATATTTCTACAGAAGACCTCATCCTGTATTTACTTGAACTGGAAGAATTTGAATTTTAAAAGAATAAGCGATGAAAACTAAACTTTTACCATTATTATTTTTGCTGATGCTGGGATTTGTGGCCGGGCATGCACAAAGGCAAGCTCCGGGTGCTGCGCAAGCCAATCGTGTGGAGCAACTGAAAATTGCTTTCCTCACCCGTCAGATTGACCTGACGACGGAAGAAGCCCAACAGTTTTGGCCGCTTTACAATGAGTATCAAAAAACCCTGGCCGAACAGCGCGATGATAGGCGCGAAAGCATGGGGAACGAACGGCCTGATTTCGAATCCATGTCAGCCGATGAAATCAACCGGTTGATTGATGAACGGATGCAGCAGGCCTCAGCCATTCATGAGGCGCGTGTCGCCTTCCTGCAGGGCATACGTGAGTTTCTACCCCCTGTAAAAGTTGCACGCTATTTCAAGGCTGAGGAGCAGTTTAAGCGGCAGGCCCTCGAACGCTTGCGCGAGAGGCAGGAAAGCAGGGCCAGGCCCGGACGCAGATAAAAACAGCCGATTTTTTCCCAAAATGGCGCAATATGTTTTTGTATTATTGCCAAAAATAGTTTACCATGAAGCGCCTCTTTCCCTTGATCTATCTGGTGTGGATTTCCTGTGCAGGTTACAGCCAGCAATTGTATTTTCCTCCTGTTCAGGGAGATGAATGGGAAGCCCAAACCCCCGCCTCGCTCAATTGGTGTGAAGGCGAAATAAACCCACTTCTTGAATTCCTTGATGAATCAGGTACAAAGGCTTTTCTGGTACTCAAGGATGGCCGGATAGTGATAGAACATTATTTTGACAGTTTTACACAAGACAGCTTATGGTATTGGGCATCAGCAGGCAAAACAATTACGGCTTTTCTTACCGGCATGGCACAGCAGGAAGGAATGTTGCAGATTAGCGACCCCACATCCTCTTATCTGGGAAATGGCTGGTCGAATGCTTCCCCTGCCCAGGAGCTGCAAATACGTATTGAACATCAACTCAGTATGACAACAGGTTTGGACGATGGTGTGCCGGATAACCACTGCACCCTGGACACTTGTTTGAATTACCTGGCTGAACCCTGAAGCAGATGGGCTTATCACAACGCACCCTACACCTTGCTTAGTGGGGTGATAGAGGCTGCCGCAGGGGTTGGCCTCAACCAATTTGTTAATCAAAAACTGAGCCTGCCAACAGGCATGAACGGCCTTTACGTCACCTTAGGCTACAACAAGGTTTTCTTCAGCAAGGC
>CAYTUA010000450.1:0-3752 GCA_964440855.1 uncultured Lentimicrobiaceae bacterium | reverse complement strand
CATATTTGCGTATCTGTTGATATAATAAGTGATAAAAAACGAACGACTAATTTAAGGCTTTTTGCATTCTCCTTGCAAAATGCATTTAAGTGAGGCAATCTTATTCAGGTACTGATGATTACATATCAACAGGACTTGCTTTGTTGAAGCAATAAGTGAGTTTACTAATTGGAAAGATGGTTTTGGTGGGAGTAAAGGTAGGGAAAAATACCTTTCACAATCGTTTTCCTTTTCACGTGAAAAATGCTTATAATGCAGCATCACCCAAACTTGAGCGCTTGAATTGATAAACTTGAGCACTTGAATTGGTGAACTTGAGCGCTTGATTTTTAAATTTAAGCGCTTGAATTTTTGATGGAATCTGAAAATGGGTTTGGAGCTAACAGGGAGGGCTGCAAGGGCAGCTTGGTGCCGGTTTGGCGTGCGTTATTCCGATGGGGTTTATTTTTTTTTTGGTGGGAAAATCTGATTGGAAGCTGTTAAAATACTTGTAGTCAGAAAGCTTGTATTTTATAACTTTTTAAAAAAATTCGTTTAAACACTTGCATAAACAACAAAAGGCGTGTAGCTTTGACACGCCTTTTGTTGAAAAAATGCAACATCAGGAGTTGTTAACCCTGGAATATCGCACGGACTTCAGTCTTTCCTGAAATTCACTCCCGGCACGGAACCGAAGATTAGGAAAACCGATCAAAGAAGTTGTGAATGTTTCAGGGTTTTCAGCACCTTCGCTCGACAATGTCAGGCGGAAGCTGCCCAATTCACCCAATCTCACCACTTTTCCCTGCACCAGATTTTCAGGCACAGCTTGCAACAAGGCTTCAATAACGGCAGTGGTTTCAACAAGTCCCAGCATGGTTTCCCTGCTGATTTGTCGGGCCAACTGCCTGACGGAGACTTCGCCCTGCGGTTGTTTTACGGCGTAGAACTTCCTGGGAGCCTCCAGGTCCCGGGGGTTTACGCGCTGAATTAAACCATAATTTATCATTATATAAGGTTTAAAGGTTAATAAAAAAACTCAATTCTCTTGAAGCAGCTAAGTGCTTCTGCTAGTGTACATCCTTTTGGATGTTTTGGAGTGGTTCATTCATCAGCATCATTTGCTGCTGATGTGCTATTAAAATCATTTGCTTTTGGCTCTCTAACTTTGCTAACCTCCTTTTTTGATTTACCATTAAATAAAGAACTAACAACTGCTGGAAAACGCGTCCTGCAAGCCTTTAGCAAAGATACGGTGATATAGCGGTATAATTTCTTCATTTTTTTCAACGAAAAAATGTTGATAAATGAGGTGAACGACGTTGACAAAGGGTTTGCGGTGGGAAATAGGGATTATAAAAAAAATAAATTTGCTTATTTCAAATGGGTGGTATGATATTTGAGAATCAATATAACATACATTAAATCAACAAGATAATAAAATATATATGCGAATATATAAAGCTGTAATGCAATAATTTCAAGATTTTTTCAAGTTTTTTTACCATGTATCAATGCCCTGCAATGGCGTTGAAATGCTTATAGTATTGTTGCACAATGATTTAATCACTCGATCTTTGAAGATAGTTCAGCGCAATTATCCCCCCCCCTTAACTCAAATACCCCTCAACCAGCTTGATCAATTGATTACGGTTTACCGGTTTGGCGATGAATTCGTTGCAACCGGCCTCGATGGCTTTGTAGCGTTCGTCGGAGAATACATAGGCTGTTTGTGCAATGATAACCACTTCGCGGTTAAACTGCCTGATGGTTTTCGTTGCTTCGATACCATCCATAACCGGCATTTTTAAATCCATCAGGATAATCTTTATCCCTGGTTCAGTGCGGCAAAGTTGAACGGCCTTGAGACCGTTATCCACTCTTATCAGTTTGATATCCATTTGTTTAAGTACCAATTCGAGGTACAAGGCATTGTTGTCGTCGTCTTCCACTATCAGCAGCGACTGACTTTCTGAGGGGGTGTTTTGCTGCAGACTGGGTTCGGGGGTAGCTATTTCGGTTTCTACGACAGCTTTGTAGGGCAGGCTTACCTGAAAAGTGGACCCCTTGTCAATAGCTGAAGACAAAGCAATGTTTCCGCCAAGCAATTCGGTGTAGGCTTTGGCCAGGGTAAGGCCCAGTCCGGTTCCTTCATAACGACGTGTGGTAGAAGTGTCGGCCTGGATAAAGCGATCAAAAATAGTTTGCTGCTTATCCAATTCAATACCGATGCCTGTGTCTTTAACAAAAAAATGGAGGATGTCAGTTTCCCGCGCATAGCCGATTGTTACAGAGCCCGAATCAGTAAATTTTATGGCGTTGTCCAGCAGGCTGCTCAGGATAAGCCGAACTTTGTTTTTATCAGTTCGTATCAAAAATCGGTGATGACTATCAACAACATCAAAATGAAGCGACAGACCTTTGCCAAAGGCTTGGGCTTTATTCAGTTCGATTAGTTGATTTATTTCAGCGTTAAGGTCAAAGTCTGATGGTTCTGTCTCAATCAGTTTACTTTCGAATTTGGCCACCTCTATAATATTGTGCATGGTATTGAGCATGCGGTCGCTACTCGTTTTGATGATGTCGTAGTATTCCTGCTTTTCGTCATCAGATAAATCAGGCTCCTGTAATAGGTTGATAAACCCCAGAATGCTGTTCATCGGAGTTCGTATTTCATGGCTTATGTTTTGCAGGAAGGATGTTTTTAAGCGGTCGCTCCCTTCAGCCTTTTCTTTGGCATCTTTTAATTTGATGTTTTCTTCGCGCAATGCCTGTTTTGTTTTTTGCAGGTGATAGGAGCCAATCAAGGCAAGCAGGCCGGTAGCGATGGTGAAAAAATTATTTCCAAGAAACCAGGCAAACTCTTGCGATTCTGTTCCTTTTGCCAGCAAACCTTGGTGCAATATAGCGACCAAATTGTACAGGATAATCGCCAGGACAAAAATGATCAGGGTTTCTTTTACTGTAAACTGAAATGCAAAACTTGCCCATAGGATGATCAGGATCAAACCTGCATAATACCCAAAAAAGGCATCTTCGCTTGGCTCAGCAATAACAATCATGGCCAGAATACCTATTTGACCGAGAAGAACCAAAAAGACCAAAAAAGGGCGTTGTATTTTGCGAAAAATACTGGTGAAGGATAAAATATACGTGATTATTAAGAAAGGTGCAATTACAGCATAGCGTATAATCCAGGCTTGCTGATAGCTTTCGGGGAGCATAACCACATCCAGTATTCCAAAAATACCATACAGAAAAAAGGCAGCAATCAATCCCAACCGCAATTGAGCCGAGTCGTTATTTGCATCCAAATCGAATATTTTCTCTACCATAGCCGTATATAGCATGTTTGGTTGAAAAGTGAGAATTTACTCAGCACCACTGTTAACGCTGATACTGTTATAAGTAGGTACAAATATAGGGTTCAAAAAGTAAAAAACAAAATAATGTCATGAAATTATTAAGCAAAAAACTCCGCTTATATACAACATTGCATCACCTTTAATATTGGTTACTAATGTTTCGCACTTTGTGTATAAGCCTGGCTATGAATGATAAGAGAAGCTGAAAGATTATTTAAAACACAGCTATTCTGAGCTATAAGCTTTTCCCTATTCATGAATAGATTGAAATCATTGATTACAGCCTGATTGATATTGTAAAGTTGTACAGTCGTGGGCAATCCCGCGATAATGGTAAGCACGCGTATAAAGGGGATGCCTTTCGATGGTTGCTGTAAAATCTTCTACAGCACCATGGTAATCACTCAG
>CAYTUA010000449.1:0-3925 GCA_964440855.1 uncultured Lentimicrobiaceae bacterium | reverse complement strand
AGGCGGATGGATTCGAGCTCGAAAATGTGGATGTTTTGTTGTTTGTTTGCTTCGGCTATGGCATTTTCGGCCATCTGGCGGCTGTGGTGGCCTTCAAATGCGAAGGGCAGGCTGGCAATGGCATCCCAGTTTTGTTTTTGCGTTTGCGTTTGCAGCCAAGCAGTTAATGCGTTGAAAAGGGTTGTGCCGGTATTCCCGGCGAAAGCAACCACCAAAACATAATGGCCATGCCGGCTGAACAGCTTGTGAAACAATTGAAAAAGCTTTTCGGTTCTCATGCCATCGGCATCCAATTGCAGCACACGAACTGGCAACAAAACTTCATGCTTTTCGGTATCAAGCAAGGTGAACTTGAGCTGCGGTTCCTGTTTGCTGAAGTATTCCAGGATATGTGCAGCCGAGCTGCCCAATCCGATGATGTGGTGGTTTCCAAGTTGAATTGATGCGCCAAGAGCTGATAATGGCGCAATCCCGAATAGACTGAAAGTTGCCATCCATCTGAGAAAATTACGACGATTGCATAAAACAACAGGATTCATCTTGTTAAGCTTTGAAATCTTATCCATTTAGCTGTTAATGTTAACAATAGACCAACCTTACACATAAACGCTCTTTCATTTAGACGTTTTGGACAGATTTAATACAGTCCTTTATTAAGTTGTAGTATTGTACCTGATTGATGCTTCGTTGGTTGGGATGATATGCGTTAACTACTATCCATTTGTTGCTTTTGGCGACATAAAATCTGCCTGGATTAGCATAATTTGCTTGAGTCAAATCCGTAAAAACCTGAAAAATACCGGAACAGTTAATAATTATATCAGGATCAATGCATTCAACTTGTTCTAAGATTACTTCCTTGTTCTTTGCATAATGCTCTGCAATACTTTTCCAATTAGACGTTGAGCCGCCACCTGTTTTCTTGATATTGATAAAGGCAATTTCGTTGAGAATCCACGAAATGTCTTCTTCTTTTGGGATTGCCTCATAATCCAGGTTATGGATAATGCCATAAGTTGACTTAATAATTGGACGATAGGTCCGCCGCCATTTTAAATAAGTCTTAACGTTTTTATGGAAATCACGTAAATCGTCAGGATGTGTGCCACCAGATTGATTGGTTTCTTTCATTATCCACAAGATTTTTTTCCCTGACTTGCCAAATTGTTCATAATTGGTAATACCATCCATAACAAGAAAATCGTTTCCCTGTTTCAATTCATGATTGATCTCTTCAAGTCGTTTTCTGTTCATAACATTTTATTATTTAGAGACATATTAAAATTAAGGAGAAGTTTATTAGCTCGTGTATTTGTGGAATGTTTTCACTAAGTTTGATTATAATCACGCCTGTCCATATCCTCTGAATGCATTTTCATGTTTGGCTTTGATGGATTCGGCAAGCATTTTCGGCTTGATCACTTTCAGGCTGTCGCCATAGCGGAGCAGCTCCATTTCGAAATCGTAGGTGATGTACAGTTTTAAGCTGATCCGCAGTTCTTCATTGTTGTCAACCAGTATTTTCTGGCTGTGGTGCAGGGGCAGGCTTTTTATGTATTTACCCTGTATAGGCGTAAACGTCAAAACCACATCCGCAGGCCGCTCATCCGTTGAGCCAATAATACCAAAACTATGACGGTAGCTTTCTTCGGCACTGTAATCCAACGGCATTTCAAAATGCTGCCCAAGGATTTCGAGTGCATGCAGGCGGTCCAGCCCAAAGCTTTTCACAGGGCCGCCGGGCTCTTCCTGTGCAAGCAGGTACCACCGCTGTTGTGCTTCTTTCAGGGCAATGGGACATACCTCCCGGTGGGTAATATGTTCTTCCCAGAATTTCTGGTAGGTAAAACGCACCTTCTGCCTGTGGTTGATGGCATGGATCAATCCATGCATGTTTTCGGTGCCTTGTGGGCGGCGCTTCTCGGGATGGACGGCTGTATGCAATACTTGCGCCAGCTTGAGGGAGTTGAACAGGTGAAAGGCTTCCATCATCCGCTGAAAATTCAGGTTTTCGGCCTCAGCATCGAGTATGAAATACCCTTTTTCGAAACGGTCATACATGATGTCAATGCCAAACAAGTTTCTGATTTCGCGCAGGTCTCGTTGAAAAGTCCTTTTTGAGAAGCCAAGAACAAGCAAATCATCCTGCATTTGCAAATACCCTACCTGGTTTTCGATATAGTCCTTTAGCTCTTCATAAGAGGTATAGGGCTTGTTTTTCAGTTTTTTAATGATCATCAGGTAGCGTGAAATGTAAGCGCGTTTCGACATGGCAATGGCATTTTTGATTTGTTTGCACAAAAATAGCGATATGGGGCGTCAAAAGGTGTCGCTGTAGTTTTATCATTGAAACATTTCAATGGGATTTCCCTGGTCGTAATAAATAATGATACGTCTTTCAATGAAAGCCGGTATCCCCCAAGAAGTGTTATTCGTTGTTTTTACGTAGTGGCCACGCGTATTGTATTCATACTCGAATCGGGGCATAATGGTCCCATCTTCATCAGACCTTTTAACAGAGAACAGGAGCGGCAGTCCGGGGTTGCGCTGCACCGGCCTCCTGTCCAAGGATGCCAAAGCCCAGTCATATTTTTTGTGAAAATCCAGGTCGGCCAGGTAAACTCCGGGATCATAGGGTTTTTCTTCGATTGACACTGCTGCCTGTTCGTCAATGCTTTTTTCGATTACACGGTCTCCACGGTACTCAAAATATTTGGCAGAAATACTGACCAGATGGTTTTTTTGCACCTCCGGTATCAGCGGACTGCAGCCAAATTCCTTTTCGGAGATTATGCGCTTTTGGTTATCAAAAGAAAGTTGATGGACACCATCACGCTGATTTGTCAGATAGTCAAATCTTTCAATTAATACAGGTAAGTTCCGATGGTCGTAGTGATACCTGAATGTAAAAAAACAATCATCACAATGCCTTGTCGCTTCCAACAACAAGCCATTGCGTGAAAACCATAGTTCTATCAGCAATTTTTGGATTTCAACCCTGCCATGATCGGCAGATTCGGGCGATGTTACACGCCAGTCCATGTATTCGCGTATAAGTCTGGCTTGGGGTACATAGGTCCGGCTGAACCATAAATAATAAGCAAATGCCATTGAGTCAGTTTTTCTTAAGTTGTTTGCAATCTGTTCATTTTTAATGTTTGATTTAACGTTCAATTCGTGCAAAAATAGCGGGCTAACAGGCCAAAGGATGTCGCCGGGAATATTTCAATTAGAAAAAGCCGGAAGAAAGAATTAATGCTTTACACTTTTTTTAAGGTGTTAAAAATGAACACCTTAAACACGGAAGTGATATATGATTTTTAAGGGAAGTGGGTATGAAATACATTAGATCAAAGACGTCCTGACCTTTTCATTTCAGCAAATTATACCTATCGCATGCAGTCAGGTTTACGATGTGTATATGCCCTCCTCACTTTCCCTTCATATGCACATCCAATTGTGGGAACGGTATGGTAAGCCCTTCGCTGGAGAAGGTTTTGTAAATTTTCTTGTTCATATCAAAATAAACCAGCCAAAAATCTTCCACTGTCACCCAAGCCCGTGTAACGATATTCACCGAACTGTTGGCCATTTCATGCAGGGCAATAAAGGGCGGTGGGTCTTGCAGGATGCGCTCGTCTTCGTCAATCAACCGCCTGATAACAGCCTCTGCTTTATCGTAATCGTCCCCATAGGAGATGCTGAATATCCATTGCACACGCCTGGTATCCTTTTTAGTATAATTGGTTAAAGAACCTGTTGCCAGGGCACCATTGGGGATGATTACCACTTTGTTGTCGGGCGTAGTCAGATAGGTATTGATGATTTGTATGTCGGTAACAGTGCCCATAAAGCTTTGTGCTTCAACAAAATCGCCCACCTTAAAGGGTTTGAAAAGTAAAATAATGACCCCGCCGGCAAAGTT
>CAYTUA010000448.1:0-4162 GCA_964440855.1 uncultured Lentimicrobiaceae bacterium | reverse complement strand
GATGATGTGATGAATGCCCAGCGTGAAGTAATCTATAAGAAGCGCAAACACGCCCTTTTTGGTGAGCGTTTGTCGTTGGATATATCCAATATGATTTATGACTTGGGTGAGAACACAATAATAGAATTTCAGGACTTACGTGATTTTGACGGATTGCGGCTGGACCTCATTAAAAATATGGGCATTGAACCTCCTTTTGATGAGGAAATGTTTTTCGAAATGAAAACAGATGAACTAAGCGACCAGCTGTTTACAAAAGCTATGGCCGGTTATCGCGATAAGGCATCCCGTATTGGTGAGAAAACCATGCCGGTTATCAGGGATGTTTATGAAAATCAAACACGTTATGAGAATATCGCCATTCCTATCACTGATGGAAAAAAGGCCATGCAAATTGTAGTCAACCTAAAAAAGGCTTACGATAATGGGGCCCGCGAGGTAAGCCTTTCCATGGAAAAAGGAATTAGCCTCGCATTAATTGATGATTCGTGGAAAGAGCATTTACGCGAACTCGACGACTTGAAGCAGTCTGTTCAAAATGCTACCTATGAGCAGAAAGATCCCCTGTTGATATATAAGTTTGAGTCGTTCGAGCTGTTCAAAACCATGATCAACAAAATCAACCGCGAAGTAATAAGCTTTTTGATGCGTGCAGATATTCCGGTTCAGGATCCGGCCAATGTACGCGAAGCCCAAAAGGCAAGAGGACTGGACAGGTCCAAAATAAAAGAAGAACGTACGGATTTGCTGGCGCAGGCACACAGCAATACACAGCATCAGGAGGTTACCCAGCCCATTGTGGCCGAAAAGAAAGTAGGGCGCAATGAGCCCTGCCCTTGTGGTAGCGGCAAAAAGTATAAAAATTGTCATGGCAAAGTGGCCATCGATGCATAAATTAATGTAATTTAGTTGTATGAAAACATTACGCCAAATCGCACTAGGTATATTGGTCATTGGGCTAACCCAAGCCAATAGTTGCTATAAAAGCAACGGAGATGTGCCTGATATCCCAGTTTTGCCATACAACGAGCCCATTGAGAATCCGCCGGATGAGTTTCTGATTGTCTTTAATCTGACAACACCCGGGGATAGGGTGGCTGAAGTTACATTTGCTGAGAACAGTGTTTGGGAAATCGAAAAAAGAGGTGATGGAAAAGCCAATCTGTTTATAAAATACAATGAATCCCTCAAATCTATACAATCCATTGATACAATTGGCTTTGCTGGTGAGATAACCTATTTGGTTATCATGAATAATAACAATTATGCCGATATTTTCAATTACTTTGTTGGTTTTACAAAACTCGACATTGCATATGACGACTTTGAATCACAGTTTCCATAAGTTATTGTTTTAGTAATGGATATATCCAAAAACATGTTGTCAAGAAATCTTGTTGTTGGATTCGTATTGTTGTTTTTTATACCCCTGCCTACAGCATGGGCACAAATGGATACCAATGAAAGTGAAAGGCCCAAGGTGGGGTTGGTGCTTAGTGGAGGAGGTGCCAAAGGTTTTGCGCATATCGGCGCATTAAAAGTGTTTCACGAAGCAGGACTGCAATTTGATTATGTGGGCGGAACAAGCATGGGAAGTATTATCGGAGGGCTTTATGCGATGGGTTATCATCCCGATTCGATGATGGCCATGGTTGGTTCGCAGGATTGGAATGCGCTGATAAATGACCGGATTCCCCGAAAATATGTCCCAATTGAGGAGAAACGGAATACTGAACGTATTCTGATTGATTTTCCAATCAGAGGCCGCAAAGTGCTCATGAGACAAGGGATTTCCAATGGTTTTTTAATAGATTTATTGTTGAGCCGGTTGAGTAGTGTTGTTTATCAAACCACTGATTTTTCTAAGCTCCCTTTGCCTTTTGTTTGCATAGGTACCAACCTAGAGGATGGTTCTAATGTGGTTATTGACCAAGGTGTTTTGTCGCGCGCCATTCGGGCTAGTATGTCTATTCCCAGTTTTTTCACCCCAGTTGACATAGATGGGGCATTGCTTGTTGATGGTGGGGTAATTAACAATTACCCTGTTCAGGAGGTAATTGATATGGGGGCTGATATTATTATTGGTGTTGATGTACAGAGTGGTTTGCATAGCCGTGATGAGCTTAATTCAATGGTAAGGGTGATGGACCAGGTAGTTACTTTTTATCGGGTTGAGGCCAGTAACGAAGCGATAGAAAAAACCGATATTTATATTAAACCAGATGTAAATTCATTTGATATAATGAGTTTTACACAATATGACAGCATTATTAAGCGCGGTGAAGTCAGTGCAAGACAATTTATTGATGAGCTCAAACAATTGGCAGATTCACTTGATAGGATTGCGCCTCGTGAACCCAATGTTTTTGATGCCACTCCTCTTGATTCAGTTTTTGTTTCTGTAACCGAATTTCGTGGTTTGCAGGACGTAAGTCGCTCATACCTTATAGGTGTTTTGGATATCAGGCCACGTACCTATTTGAATCTGGATCAACTTGAAAATGCTATCATTCAGGCATATGGAAGTGGATTTTTTGAGCATATCAGCTATTATCTGTTACCCGATCAGGATGGTGCGCGATTGGTCATTGAGGCCAGGGAAGCCAGCTCCGGGGTGTTGGGTGCTGGTGTGAATTACGATACGGATTACAAAGTGGCCCTGCTATTGAATGCGTCTTTTAAAAATGTGCTGTTTAAAGGGTCAAAGTTGTTTCTGGATATAAGTCTGGGGGAGAATCCCAGACTATCAGGTACCTATCAGATTGATCGAGGTCGCAAACCTGGATTTGGCCTTGGTGCTTCTAGCCTCGGACTTGATTTCAGGGAATATGAAAAAGGCCGTGTGATTGAGTCATACCGGGCTAATCATAATAAAATTGAATTTTATATGCTGCTTACCTATAAAAATAGCATGCAGTTTCGCGCCGGTGTTGAATATGAATACAGTCGAATTATCCAGCAAATAAATCCCGATGAGTTTTCAGATTATAGTTCCTATGCAAATCTTTTTGTTGATTGGAATTCAGATACCTACGACAGATTGTCATTTCCCAGGTCCGGGTTGAACTACTACCTGAAAGCAAAGTATATCACCACCTTAGATGATAAATGGTCTAATGATCTGATGTCTAATCCATTTGTGATTGTGGCCAAGTATGGTCAGGCAATTCCAATTAGTGCCCTTAGTTCCATAAGAACAAGTGTTCATTTAGGGGCAACACTTAACAATACACTTTCGCCGCCTCAACATTGGTTTATTTTAGGGGGGCAGACAAACAAAAACTATTTTGATGGATTTTTCCCATTCACTGGCCTGCGTTTTATAGAATATACCGGACAGTTTGCTGCAGCTGCAAGCCTTGGTTGGCAATATGAGGTGTACCCAAAGATTTTCATTACACCAAAAGTGGATGTGGGGCTGATATCTGCTGATTTTGACAGTGTGATTAAATCTCCCGATTTGCTGATGGGTTACGGCATGTCAGTGGGGTATGACAGCTTTATTGGCCCTGTTGAATTTAGCCTGATGGGTTCGAACGGAAACGCAGGATTACATACGTATATAAATATTGGTTATACATTTTAGTTCAATTGATTATGAGATACAAAAGGGTTTTATTAAAGCTTAGTGGCGAATCGCTTATGGGTGATGGACAATATGGTATTGACGCCAAACAACTGGCATTTTATGCTGATGAAATTGTTTCAGCATTAAAATCAGGAGGCCAATTGGCCATTGTGATTGGTGGCGGGAATATTTTCAGGGGATTGCAAGGCGCAAGTCAGGGGATGGACCGCGTACAAGGCGATTATATGGGTATGTTGGCTACTACCATCAATAGCATGGCATTGCAGGCTTCGCTTAGGGAAAAAGGAATTAAAACTTCCTTGTTGTCGGGCTTGCCCATCGACAGGATTGCTGATTCCATGAGTGGCCCCAAAGCCATTGATTTGCTTGAGGCAGGGGAGGTAGTAATCATTGCAGGTGGTACTGGCAATCCATTTTTTACAACCGATACAGCTGCCGCCTTGCGCGCCATCGAAATTCGGGCTGATATCATCCTGAAAGGCACCCGTGTGGATGGCATTTATACGGCTGATCCTGAAAAGGACAAATCAGCTGTTAAATTTGATAAACTCACTTATAAAAAGGCTATTGCCG
>CAYTUA010000447.1:0-3246 GCA_964440855.1 uncultured Lentimicrobiaceae bacterium | reverse complement strand
GCTGCGAGTGCACTAACAGCGACTTCTTCGGTATTTATTACCAGCATTCCATCGCCCGAATTCAGGTAGGCTGTGATATCAGCAATATCGCTTGATCCGTTATTTTGTAATGTGAGCAAGGCCATGCCTGTTTCGCCCGGATCCAATATGCCATCTCCATTGCCAAATTCGCTGTCATCAATTTCCACTTCTGTGAGTATTGCTAGAACAGGTGCGTTAACAGTAATACGCAAGTTGGAGGTCCATGTATCCGATCCGTCGGTTACTTCAATCAGGAAGTTTGCCTGATGCTGGTCAGGGACAAAATCTGAAATTATAAAGCTGAAAGCATCCTCTATGGTAGCAGTTTCGCCATTTATGATGGGGCCAAAATTTTGGTTATCAACACCGGTTAGGGTAACATAATCATCTGTTCCAGTAATAGTTGCTATTGCATCTGCTGATGGGTCGGCGCCAACATTCTTTAATGTGACAAGGAGGCTAATTTCTTCGTTGTAATCGGCTAAGCCGTTGTTGTTGCCATTGCTGTCATTAACCTCAAAGCTGTCGAGCACCACATAAGGCCCTTCGAGGGCAGCAGCAGGTACTTGTGTCATATAGGGAATATGCTGTGGTTTGGTTACAACGATGTCAACCATTCCTGAACTTAGGATGGGTTCGATGGGAACTTCCACTTCTCCTGAAAGCCCAATAAGTGCGGCACCATGCAATACGCCATCTTTCGAAATGGCTACATATGAACCAGGAATGGCTTCAACAACATAATAATCCATGCCGATAGGAACAATGGGCATATGCACCACTTCATTCACTGTACCTTGCGTATTGTAGGTAATGATGGAAGGGTCACCTAAAACATTGTAGGCTTGCCAGTAGTATAGCGGGCTTGAATGGCTGGTGTTGTTTTGGATATCCACTTCGGTAACAGCGAGGTTTCCAACGAAAACGATACCACTTGCCGAAACATAATCACTCACAAACGGGCCATCATAAGCACCCCAGGTGGTTTCTTCAAAAGTGGGTACATAGCCATTGTTGGTGCCCTGTAGTGGAAAAGCCCCAACAGCCCAATAAAAATCTTCAAACCAATACGAGTTTGGTGATGAGCCGATATAGGCAACAGCCCCTTTGTTGGGGGCCCTGGCAAAAGCTTCTCCGATACACTCACCATAACCAAAATCAGCTGAAAGGCAGCAGTTGCCAATGGCAAGTGGGTATTGACCTTCGTTCACAAACTGATAAACTTGTGCGATAGTGAGTGATGGGTCGCCCCAAACGCCCTGACTACAGTGGGCGGTATAATTAATATAACTAACAGCAATCTTTTCTGGTGAATAACAGCCTGTATAAGGGCTTGTTAAATAAGCAAATACATCGGTATAGCCATTGTCTTCATTCCAATAATTATTGGTTCCATAATGAATTGTCGGCTGGCCCACGCGTGGGTTCCAGGTGCCGTCAGAACCTGCTATCAGCGTACTCTTGTCGAGGAAGGAAGGGTCAGCGAACTCATACTTTTCATAATACAGGGTTTTATCAATTTGAGCTGTCAGGTGTGCAGGGCTGGTAGCCGAAAACCTGCCATAATACATCTCGGGAAAATAGTCGCCGTCAACACTTGCATAGTACAGGTCAGTCATTTTGCCTGAGGAAGAACCCATGATAGCCGGTATTTGCGGGGTATCACCTACCAGCAATACAAAGCTTGGTGCCGGGTTTTCGGGTGTTGAGTTATTGTATTGTCCATGGATATAACTTTGAATTTGGTTGTAGGAAGTGCCAATTTCGTCGGTATAAGCCACAGTAACATAAAATCCTTTCATGGTTTTCCACTCAATGAATTCCTGCAATTCGTTTTCAAACATACGATGCGAAACAATGAGGTATCTTACAGGATAGGTAGTCAAGTCGGGGTGGTTCGGATATTCGCGGCCGGTATTGTTTAGCAAGCTTTTGCTGATGGGCTCAAAGTAAGGCGAATAGGTGGATGCCTTTACGTAATCCGTAAGGGCCTCATCTACATTCGTATAGCTTACTTCAACTTCGATGTCGTTGTACACCCTGACAATGCCTTTTGCAGGATTGTAGGCAACAGGTGCAATGGTAAGCCGCGCTATGCGATACGAACGCATTACGCCGAGGACTTCAATTTGCGCCATTTCGTGAGTGATGAACTCGTCCCTGCTGTAAATGGTTTCGTCGTATTCAAAAACCACATCTTCTGCGCTCATGTCTTTGCGCAATGAGGGTTGAACAGGCATAATAAGGTGTTCGATGCCATAGTCAGCCAATTTATACTCACTTACCGAGTAGTTTTTAACGTGCACCTGAACATCGGCACCAAAGGGTATTTCAATCAGCTGTTTGGAAGCAGGCAATTTAGGTGTGCCAAGGCCTCCGATTGAATAAGTTCCCGGAATGGAAATTTCATTGAAAAGCCCTTTTTCTGATTCCACACCAAAGGAGGTGATTCCCTGAAAGCTGAAAGTGGCTTCTAACTTTTGCATGTTGTCTTCCATTATGTCAACGGAAGTGGATGCTCTGTTAAGCTCGATGGCAAATTGTTGCCCATAAGCTTGAACGGCAAAAAGCAAGCCTGTAAAAAATACAAGGCCTGCTGCAATCATCCTTTTTATGGATGACGACATAGCGTAATGATTTTTCATTGTGAAGTTAGGTTTAATAAAAATAACAATTTGTGTGTGTGTTCACATTTTTGCGATCAAACAAAAGTACATTTTTATGGTGAATTGTTCGATCTGTATCGATTTAGATAAAGTGTAAAGATAGTCGGGGATAAGTTATATACTACTCATAATCAATACTTTATACTAATAATATGCGAATTCCTTTACAAGGCTGTTGGGAAAAATTTAGAATGATTCTAAATCATGATGTTGGAATGACCGCAAAAAAACGGGTGTTTAGCTATTCACAAAGGAAAGCCATGAGCAGTTTCAAGGCTGATTCAGCATTTCCGGAAGATATTTCGGCTTTAGCGTTTTCTATAACTAATTTGTTGTTGTTTAACAAATTGCTTTGGAGAGAGTGTGCTTTGAAAAAGCTGCTTAATTCTTCTTCAGAGGGCAGTTTTTCCAGGTTACCCAATTGCCCGAGATCGTTGCCTGAAAGCTCTTTGCTGAAACGGATTTTTTCGGGTAATTGGTCAATACCAATTCCGTGTGTTGTAAGTGGTTTGGGAACCATGAATTTAGCATTGCCTGACGTCCTTACATACCAATCGCC
>CAYTUA010000446.1:0-8804 GCA_964440855.1 uncultured Lentimicrobiaceae bacterium | reverse complement strand
TCTAAATAGTATTTCTGTTTTTCCCGGAATTCTGTTGAACTAATTGCTTTCATAAGTGTAAATAATCTGTACATTAAACTGTACAAATGTATAAAAAATAATCAAGCCTTAACATTTTTTGCCAATTGTGGAATTTATAGAAAACATACTTACTTTCCGATACAAAACTTCCCAAAGATATTTCCAAGTATCTCATCATTCGTTATTTCACCGGTGATGCTGCCCAGATGGAAAAGGGCTGTGCGGATGTCGATGGTAGCCAGGTCGGTTGGCAGCCCGTTTCGGAAGCCTTCCTCCACCGATTCGAGTGCAAGGCGTGCTTCTTTCAAAGCGTGAAAATGGCGTGCATTGCTCACAATGGTGTCTGTTTGCAGGCGTAGTTTTTCAACAGCTTTCACCAGGCTATCTGATATCAGGTTGATATTCTCCTTGCGTTTGGCCGAAATGAAAATGGTTTCCAGTTCCACCATCTCCCGGAAGTGGTCTGGCGTTTCATCAATCATATCAATTTTATTGCCCAACAGAATAAAATGTTTGTTTTCATCCGCAATAAAACCCTTGAATTCACGCAACATCTCCTCTGCATCTTCATTTTTGCAGGCAGACAAGTCACACATATACAGGATGATGCTTGCCTGGTTAATTTTTTCGTAGGTGCGTCCAATCCCCAGATTTTCAATTACATCTTCCGATTGACGCAAGCCGGCTGTGTCGATAAATCTGAAATTGTAGCCTCCGATAATCACAGTGTCTTCGATGGTGTCGCGGGTAGTGCCTGGTATGTCACTTACAATGGCTTTTTCTTCATTGAGAATGGCATTGAGCAGGGTTGATTTGCCCACATTGGGTTTGCCAATAATGGCAACGGGAATACCGTTTTTAATGGCGTTGCCAGTGGTGAAGGAGTCGATCAATCTATTGATTTCGGTTTTGAGCTCAGCCAGCAGTTTATAAAGTGCATGGCGGTCAGCAAACTCAACATCTTCTTCGGCAAAGTCCAACTCCAGCTCGATGAGCGAAGTAAAATCGATAAGTTGTTGCCTGAGTGCTTTAATTTTAGCCGAAAAACCACCTCTCATCTGACTGATAGCCAGTTGATGGGCGCTTTTTGACTGGGAAGCAATCAAATCTGCCACGGCTTCGGCCTGGGCCAGGTCGAAGCGTCCATGGCTGTAGGCGCGCATCGTAAATTCGCCGGGGTCGGCCAAACGTGCGCCTGCCGAAAGCAGCAATTCCAGGATACGTTTTTGAATGTAAGTAGACCCATGGCAGCTTATTTCAACCACATCTTCACCCGTATAGGATTGGGGCGCTTTGAAATAGCTTAACAAAACCTCATCCACCATAAGCCCTGGTTCATCTACCCATTGGCCAAAATAGAGCCTGTGCGATCGGGGTGCTTCTTTTGCGGGCTTTGTTTTTGCTTTCCGGAAAAACTTTTCTGATATTTTATAAGAATCAGGTCCTGAGAGTCTTATAACTGCGATGGCACCCATGCCGGCAGCTGTAGAAATGGCACAGATGGTATCCTCACTGAAATAATGGTGGTGCATGATCGGGCTTTTTTGCAAAGATATGCTTTTTGTGCTGTTGATCATTTCTGGTTTTCCGTTATGCTTAGTAAGTAAAACCAACTATTCGATGACGAAACATCTATCAAAAAATCGGCTCAATCATTTTCGCATAACAGCAAAACATCTTATCTTTGGCGCATCTTAAAAATCACCAATCTAACTTATTTTATTGAACCATGAGTGTACTCGTAAACAAAGATTCAAAGGTAATTGTACAAGGATTTACAGGTAGTGAAGGCACTTTTCATGCCGGGCAAATGATTGACTATGGCACCAATGTAGTTGGTGGTGTTACCCCCGGAAAAGGTGGGCAATCGCATTTGGGCAAACCAGTTTTCAATACAGTTGCAGATGCGGTGAAGCAAGCCGGCGCTAATGTATCTGTAATTTTTGTGCCCCCGGCCTTTGCTGCTGATGCCATTATGGAGGCCGCTGCGGCTGGCATCAAGGTGATAGTTTGCATCACCGAAGGAATTCCCACTTCGGATATGGTTCAGGTGAAAGAGTACCTTAAAGGTTTCGGTACCAGGTTGGTAGGGCCCAATTGTCCCGGCGTGATTACCCCCGGTGAAGCCAAGGTGGGCATTATGCCTGGTTTTATCCATCAAAAGGGGAGGGTAGGAATCGTTTCACGTTCAGGGACACTGACTTACGAAGCTGTTGACCAGCTGACAAAAGCTGGTCTCGGACAAACCACAGCCATTGGCATTGGTGGCGACCCCATCATCGGAACCACCACACGTGATGCCGTTGAGTTGTTGATGAACGATGCTGAAACAGAAGGCATTGTTATGATTGGTGAAATTGGTGGAAGCATGGAAGCCGATGCAGCCTATTGGATAAAAGAAAACGGGACCAAACCTGTCGTTGGTTTTATTGCCGGTGCCACAGCCCCCAAAGGACGCACCATGGGCCATGCCGGAGCCATCATTGGCGGAAAAGACGATACAGCAGAAGCCAAAAAAGCAATCATGCGCGAATGCGGTATTCATGTGGTTGATTCCCCCGGCGATATTGGTGCCAAAATGCTCGAAGTGCTTGGTTAAGCTGTCTTTTGAAAACGCTTATTTTTTCCTTTAATTTTGTGAGTCAGTGAGTCACTGATTCTGTGATGTTGTGCGCGAGGCGGGTTTATTGTGATGCTGTGTGGCTGTGATTCAGTGATCCTGTGCGCGAAGCGCGGAAATAAACTCAAACTTTAGTTAACTTTAACCATTTAAAAAACCCATTGATTGTATTACATACTGACGCACAGCCTCGAAGCATCACAGCCTCACAGCCTCACAAATTAACAAATACCATATCGCCTTTTTTTCTAATTTTGCGCCCTTTAAACCAATGAACTGATTAATACAAAATTCATGGAAATCGGCAGTAAATACAATCCCAAAAGCATTGAAGATAAGTGGTATAAACATTGGATGCAGCAGGGCTATTTTCATTCGGAACCTGATGAAAGGGAACCTTATACCATCGTAATACCCCCGCCCAATGTCACCGGTGTGCTCCACATGGGGCATATGCTAAACAATACCATACAGGATGTGCTCATACGCAAGGCCCGTATGGAAGGCAAGAACGCGTGCTGGGTGCCCGGCACCGACCATGCTTCCATTGCCACCGAAGCCAAGGTGGTGAACAAACTGAAAGCAGAAGGGATTGAAAAGTCGAAGTTGACACGTGCCGATTTTATGAAGCACGCCTGGGAATGGCGCGACAAGCATGGAGGAATCATTCTGGAGCAACTCAAAAAGTTGGGTGCTTCGTGCGATTGGGAGCGTACCGCTTTTACCATGGACGAGTCCCTTTACGAATCTGTAATAGATGTATTTATTGATTTGTATGAAAAAGGAATGATCTATCGTGGTGTTCGCATGGTAAACTGGGACCCACAAGCTCTCACAGCAGTTTCTGATGAGGAAGTTGTTTACAAGGAATTGAATTCAAAATTGTATTATATACGTTATAGGCTGGAAGATGGGAGCGGTTCACTTAGCATTGCCACCACTCGTCCCGAGACCATATTGGGGGATACAGCCGTTTGTGTGCATCCTGATGATGAACGCTTTAAATCCTTTCATGGCAAAAAAGTGCTCGTCCCCCTTGTTAACAGGCCTGTTACCGTAATTGTTGACGAATATGTTGACCGTGAATTTGGAACTGGTGCCCTTAAAATTACGCCTGCCCACGACCTGAACGATTACCACTTAGGCATCAAACATAAATTGGATATCATTGACATTTTCAACGACAATGGTACACTGAGCGAAGCCGCAAGCCTGTATATAGGACAAGATCGTTTCGAGGTACGCACAGCCATCGTGAAGCAACTTCAGGATGAAGGTTTTATCGAAAAAATTGAAAATTATACCAATAAAGTAGGTTATTCGGAACGCACGGATGCGGTAATCGAGCCCAAGTTGTCGTTGCAATGGTTCCTTAAAATGGAGGCTTTTGCCAAGCCGGCGTTGGAAGTTGTGGAAGGTGATGAGGTGCTTTTTCACCCATTAAAACTTAAAAACAGCTACCGCCACTGGATGGAGAATGTTAAGGATTGGTGTATTTCGCGACAGCTGTGGTGGGGTCAGCAAATTCCGGTTTATTACCTGCCCAATAACGAAATGGTTGTGGCCAAAACGGCAGACCTGGCACTTGAAAAAGCCAGGGCACTGTTCCCTGAACTGAATTTGACAGCTGACGACCTGAAACAAGATCCCGATGTGGTGGATACCTGGTTTTCTTCGTGGCTGTGGCCGATTTCTGTTTTTGATGGCATCCGCAAGCCCGACAATCCTGAGATCAATTACTATTATCCGACCAACGACCTTGTTACGGCTCCCGATATCATCTTTTTTTGGGTTGCTCGCATGATCATGGCCGGCATGGAATACCGCAAGGAGATACCTTTTAAGAATGTGTATTTTACGGGTATTGTGCGTGATAAACTGGGTCGTAAAATGTCAAAAACCTTGGGCAATTCACCCGATCCCATTGACTTGATTGAAGAATTTGGTGCCGATGGTGTGCGTATGGGCATGCTGCTGACAGCACCCGCCGGAAACGACCTTCCGTTTGATCCGGCTTTGTGCGAACAAGGCCGCAACTTCAGCAACAAAATCTGGAATGCCTTGCGCCTGGTAAAGGGATGGACGGTGGACGACACCCTTGATCAGCCAGAAACGGCTGCTACAGCTATTCGTTGGTTTGAAGCCCGTTTCAACCAAACGCTTCTCGAAGTGGAGGACAGTTTTGCTAAATACCGCCTTTCGGATGCTTTGATGGCGATTTATAAATTGATATGGGATGATTTCTGCAGCTGGTATCTCGAAATGGTGAAAACCGGTTTGGATCAGCCCCTCGACCGCAAAACCTATCAGGCTACCATCCTTTATTTTGAAAAACTGATGAAGGTATTGCATCCGTTTATGCCTTTTATCACCGAAGAAATCTGGCACCTATTGGCCGAGCGCACAGCGAATGATGATATTATTGTGGCCCGCACGCCTGTTGCTCAAGTTTATGACAAAGAAGTGCTTAACAAATTTGATTATGCCTCGGAAGTGATTTTGGCAGTTAGAAAATTGAGGGCCGAAAAAAATATTCCCTACCGCAACCCCATTGAACTGGCTGTGAAAAAGAATAGGGCAGAGGCAGACAAAAACTTTGATGGCATTGTTGCCAAGCTCTGCAATATTTCTGAAATTTCTTATGTAGATGATGCTGTCGAAGGGGCGTTTGGGTTTGTAGCCCGGTCAACGGAATTTTTTGTTCCGGCGGATGAAAATGTGAATGTCGAAGCCGAGCTGGAAAAGCTTGAGCAGGAATTGAACTACACAAGGGGCTTTTTAAATGGGGTGAAGAAAAAACTCAGCAATGAAAGGTTTGTGAGCGGGGCACCAGCAGAAGTTGTTGATCGAGAGCGAAATAAACTGCAAGATGCCGAAGCCCGCATACTTGTTATTGAAAAGCAATTAGCCGGATTGAAAAAATAAATGCTGTTGAATTGGCATTAAACAAAAAAAAAACTGGTAAAGAAAAATCTCCTTTACCAGCTTTTATTTTGGGTGGAAGACGGGATTTGAACCCGCGACCCCTAGTGCCACAAACTAGTGCTCTAACCAACTGAGCTACAACCACTGTTTTTGAGGCGGCAAAGATAATGAGTTTTTTGCTATATTACAGCAAATGGATGCAAAAAAATAGTCGGGTTTTTCGTGGAAACGATATGGCAAATAAAGGATATTAGCTGTCAAATTGCATACCTATTCGCAGAATCGCTTACATTTGCGCTTCAAACCCAATCTTTGAGCCCGTTTCATGCGATTTTTCATATCAAAGAAGCTTAATACATATTCGCCCGGACAAATAATCTGGCAGCGGTTTTACCGCAACGCAACTGGATTGCCAGCACTTGTTTTCATTATTTTGAGTTCACTGATTGCTTTGGCAGGCTACCTGATTACCCCTGATAAAAGCCCGTACGCAAACCGTCAGTTGCTTGAGATTGCCACCCAAAAACCCGGCTTCTCCGTTCAATTGCTCAAACAGCGCAACAACGAAAAGCAGGAAAAGGCTGGTATGCTGCATAAAATGCTTTTTGGCAGCAGGCAAGCATTTAGTTATTACCCTATTGAAAGCTATCGGTTTATGGGTGATAGCATTTTGATCCAACTCTTCGATCCTGAACCACAAGCATTTCCATTACAACTTGCTTTTCACGTAGCCGATGTTTGCTATCCCCTTCAAAGGGTGTCAGTTAGCAACTACGCTCAGTTACAAATACAGCTGCTTAGTGGCGAAACGATTGAGACCGGGATTGAGCAAGTCCGCAATTTACTAATTGAAAACCATATTACGAAGCAAACCTACTGGTTGGGCACCGATCAGTTTGGACGGGATATGCTCAGCCGGCTGCTGATCGGAACACGGGTGAGCCTTGCTGTTGGTTTTATTTCTGTTTTTATATCCCTGCTGATTGGTATAAGCCTGGGAAGCATTGGCGGCTATTACAGGGGCCGCATTGATGATTTCATCATGTGGCTGATCAATGTGGTGTGGTCCATTCCTACTTTGCTGATGGTTATTGCCATCACCTTTGCTCTTGGCAAGGGTTTTTGGCAGGTTTTTGTTGCCGTTGGCCTCACCATGTGGGTTGAGGTGGCCCGTGTGGTCCGAGGTCAAATGATCAGCCTGCGTGAGAAAGAGTTTGTAGAGGCGGGTAAAGCCTTAGGCTATAGCGATTTTAGAATTATTACAAAACATATTTTGCCCAATATTATCAGTCCGGTTATTGTAATTTCTGCCGCAAATTTTGCTTCGGCTATTTTGATTGAAGCCGGATTGAGCTTTCTGGGTCTTGGGGTGCAACCGCCCATGCCTTCATGGGGCAGTATGATCAAGGAGAATTATGCTTTTATAATTTTGGATTCGCCTTATCTTGCTTTGTTGCCCGGTGTGGCAATCATGCTGATGGTGCTGGCTTTTATGCTTGTTGGCAATGCTTTACGTGATGCACAGGATGTGAAATTGAGTTGAGTTACACACAATAAAAGGAATGGTTTATCGCCAACCTGAGCGCTTGCCCATGGCACGCCTGTAGCTGTCATCGTTGGCACAAGCCCCCGAATCACCCCCACCAATGCAAACACCACGGCGCAGGTTGATTTTGATGGAGGCATAAATATCAACTCCGTCAATATCTGAGATGCCTAACAAAGTGCCCAACCGATCGGTGCCCAGGGTGATAAAACCCAAACGCACAAAAGCCCCCACCCGCGGAATGCGATAATCATAGAGGCTCAGAGGCAGCCCAAAATCAAACCAATCTGTTTCATAGCGAGGGGTAACGGCCAGTTGTGCCGGCCTTACAAGGCTGTATTCGTTCAATGGAACAGGGTGAATAATGAGTGTATTCAAATACCAGTTTTGCATGAAATTGTAATCGAACTGTATGCTGAGGGCAGTGGGAAGGCCCAAGCGGAAACTGTTACCCGCCAGAGTGGCATCTGTGTCGCCGTCATGAAAAAGTGCACTGAGCTGTCCGGTCAGGGTGTTCAGGTTTGTATAATCAATGGTGTCGGCACGTTCCCAAAATACGCCTACATTCTCGTATTGATGCAGCTGTGCACTGTTTGAAAAATTTATTGAACCAATGTCAATCAGGGATACCCCCAAACGGAATTCATAGTCGGTAAAAGGTTGTTCGCAGATACGGATGGGGTTATAACGTTGAATGCCTTGTTTTTTTCTGGTGAGTGTAATGCCCAGATCAAACCCGAAGCCTCCTCCTTTTATCAGTGGACCACTATCGGGGAAAGTATTGTTGTCGTAGTCAACCGGAACGGCTAGGCCGGCAGTGGCATTCATATTGATGATGTTGATGGTGCGGTTGTCGATAACAACATAGTCCATCTCTTCTACCTGAACAAAGGCAGCACTGTGCCCCATCAGGCGTTTTACGGTGATTCCGGCAGCCCAATGGTCACGGAAATACTTATTGAATGCATAGGCATAGCTCAAACCAATTTCGCCCCATACCATGCTGGCAGTGTTGAGGTCGGTGTTTTGAAAGCGGATGTTTTGCAAGGGGGAATAGCCCAATCCTTCGATGCCAAATACAGGAATTTCAAACGGTATGCGTGTAGCACTTGTAAAAGCCCTTACGCCTGTGTTCAGCGCAAAAGCATGGTCGCCGTTAATCAGCATACCCGAAGGGCCACCAACACGCGAAACCACGGAGGCAACCCGACGATTTTCGCCCCCACGATAGAGGAAATTGTTGCCGCTTTCATAAACAGGAAGCTCAACATTGCTGTTGAATGCCTGATAGGTGCGGTAATCATTGGCGGGGATGTAAATAAAGTTGTTTTGCGCAAAGGCAGCTACCGAAACCAATTGCAAGTCGATAAAGGTTTTGGATTGGAGCATATTGGCCGGATTCATATGCACCATTTGCGACCCGGCAAAATTTCCTTGCATCAGTCCTGGTGTTTCCTGGGCTGTAAGTGATTGAAAGACAACAAATGTCATCAAAAAACTGAAGCAAAAATGCAAAATCCTTTTTCTTCCCTTCAACAACATTGGTAGCAATAGGTGTGAATTAATAAGTACGGCGAAATTAATTAATCTTATTAAGTTCGTGCTACTAATAACTCATAAGTTTGGGGATTATTTTTTGGGAGTTAAAAAAGGGGGGAATCGCAGGGCAATTATTTGATGGCAGAGCCTCAA
>CAYTUA010000445.1:0-3119 GCA_964440855.1 uncultured Lentimicrobiaceae bacterium | reverse complement strand
TTGATATTCAAGATTAATGAAGGGAATGCTGCATTTATTTCTATTTTTGCCTTTTAAACCCAATTTTATGTTTCATACCAAATCCGGAAAACCGGCAACAGGGCTTTTGTTCGGTTTTTTATTGTTCCTTGCTTCTCTTACCCTTCAATCCCAGCCGCCAGCCGGTTACTACAGCACCGCCACCGGCACCGGTGCCACGCTCAAAACACAACTCTACAACATCATCAAGGACCACACAGCGGTGAGCTATGATGCCATCTGGACCCACTTCGAAACCACCGATGCCAAAGCCAATGGCAAGGTGTGGGATGTTTATAGCAATACCGATTATAGCTTTAGCACAAACCAATGTGGTGAGTATGATAACGAAGGCGATTGCTACAACCGCGAGCACAGCTTCCCGGCCAGTTGGTTTGCTGATGCAACCCCCATGTACTCCGATATTTTTGCTGTTTTTCCCAGCGATGGGTTTGTAAACAACAAAAGGAGCAATTACCCTTTTGCCGAAGTGGGCACCGCCACTTATACCAGCACCAATGGCTCCAAACTGGGCAATTGCATAACCTCCGGATATGGTGGAACCGTTTTTGAGCCAGCCGACGAATACAAGGGCGATTTTGCCCGTATGCTGTTTTATATGGCCACACGCTACGAAAATGTGATTGCCGGCTGGTATGCCAACAGCAGCGAGGCAAACGTAATCCTCCAGAACAACAGCTTTCCGGTGTACGAAGCCTGGTACCTCGATATGCTGGGCCAGTGGCATGTGGACGATCCCGTTTCCGAAAAGGAAACAAACCGCAACGAAGCCATTTACGGCATACAAGGCAACCGCAACCCCTTTGTGGACAACCCCGCCTATGTGTATCAGGTTTGGGGCGTAGGGCAGGGGCTTGCTGAGGAGCCTGCCAGCCATGCCACCAATTTTTCGGCACATACCATTGTGCTGCAATGGACCGATGCCGGAGGTGCCACCCTGCCCGACGGCTACCTCATCCGCATGAGCAGTACCGGCTTTGAAGCCATCAGCGCACCGGTTGACGGCACCCCCATTGCCGACGACCTGAACAATAAAAATATCGCCTATGGGGTGGAACAAGCCGTGTTTGGCATGCTTAGCCCCGGACAGGAGTATTTCTTTAAAATCTTCCCCTACAAAGGCAGTGGCACCGGCATCGACTACAAAACCGATGGCAGCGTGCAGCAGGTGAGTCTGGTGGCGAACTAACCCTAGCCTCAGTTGGTTTTTTTTTACGTACTACCGCTATTTTAGTGGAAATATCACTTTTCTGTTCATAATTAAATTTAGTTGGTCTCATTGCCTGCAGCGTGAGCAAAGGGCAGTTGGCAAAGGGCAGTGCTCATACTTTTACGGTGTTTGATGATTCCTTAGTGAGCGGAACCAGCGAAACAATGAATAGCTTTGACATGGTTCTTACCTATTGATAATGTGTATTATATCCAAGAACACTCTAATCAATCCCCAGAAATCAATTTGGTCTTATTTTTTTTTCTGGCGCAAAGCTTGCCAACTGTACCGAAGCTTCGGTACTAACTGCCAACTTATTTACGCTATGTTTCTTGCTCAAAAATTACGCTTCCGACTTGTAGTTTCCATTAAATTTGCAGTAAAACTTTTTTTCAACTATTTATTGAAAAGAAGCCGTTTTTATAATTACAGCCAAGCCCTGATTATAAATGATTTACGCTTATTGAATATGGCTTCTGGCAATAGCTTCTGCAAACTGTTAACAAAACCTTAATATTTAGTTAGCAATAAGTTGGGCATTTGCCTGCTAAATGCCTTATATTTGTAGGCACAAAACAGAATACTATTCACTTAATTTACTAACTATGAAAAAAATAATTACTTTTTTAATGGCCTTGGGCTTTGTGCTGCTGAGCAGTGTGGGGTGGGGGCAAACGGCATTTACTATGTCACTTACAGATTTAGATAATGGTACAGATATAAATTCGAAAACTTACGTGCCTGTGTTTAATCCAGAAAATCCTGTTTATTTATCTACTCCAGCTAACTTTACTCAGGACGGAGGATTAGGACATGCAGCATCGAATAACGCAAGTTATGCTAATTGGAATGGATGGGACATTCAAACTAGATTCTATTATTATTCAGTTACAGCTGAAGAAGGTTACCAACTTACCATAACAGCAATTAATTCTAACATAAGAAGTAGTAATACTGGGCCAAGACATGTTGCAGTTGAAACGGCTATATCAATAGATGGGCCTTGGACAGAAAGGGTTGTTTCAAACCTTACGTCAAGTAATGCAGCTGATGTTGATGCAACAAGCCTGAGCATTATTGTTGAAGAAGATCAAACATTGTATATAAGATATCGCAATACCTCAACTACAGCTGCCAATAGTGCTAACCCTGTTGGATCTGGTGGAACACACAGGTTAAACTATGGTAGCATAGTTGGAACATTTGTTTCAACGGGTGCCACCCCTCCCTCCATCACCAACATCATCCAAACCCCTGCCACAGGCATTACCTCCACAACTACTGTTGCTGTTCAGGCAGACGTAGTACAAGGTGATGCCCCTATCAGTTGGGTGCAGTTGTATTGGGGAACAAGCCAAGGGGATTGGGTAAATGAGATCGAAATGACAAATACGGATGGTAGTACTTATCTTGTTGATTCAGAAATACCTGCACAGCTAAATGGTACAACTGTGTATTACGTGGTTCAATCTCAGGATGATGACTTCGAAACGACTACCTCGGCAGAATTCAGCTATACCGTGCTTGATCCTGCTACCACCACTTTGCCTTATGCAGAAGATTTTTCATCTGGTGAATTTGGTGCTATCTATACCTATACGGTTGCCGGTATCAAACCCTGGGCTGTGGTATCCGAAAGGGCACAAGCAAATGGATTTCAAGGAGAAAACCCTGAAGAGCATTGGATGGTATTGCCCGGGATTAACCTGGATGCTTATGATGATGAGTTGATGACTTTTACTACCTCTACCCAGTACGGCACCATCGATGATAACAATTATCTTAAACTTTTATATTCAGCTGATTATGCCGGCATAGGCGATCCTACAGCAGCCACATGGCTGGAGTTGGCATTCGATCAACCGGCACC
>CAYTUA010000444.1:0-6003 GCA_964440855.1 uncultured Lentimicrobiaceae bacterium | reverse complement strand
TAGTTGGCAATTTCGTGGGTGAGTATGAGTTGGCCACCAGCTATGCCTGAATCCAGGATCAGGGTTTTCATCTTGGCCCGCGACAGATAAATTCCGGCTGTTAGTCCTGCCGGCCCTGCCCCAACGATTATGGTGTTGTAATGATTTGGTTTCATTGTAATATTATGTAAGGTGTTATGTTTTCTGTTTGAGGTTTATTTCTTTCAGTTTTGCCAGCAAAGCAAGCATTGTTGGGCTAAAGCCCAAGGATTTTTTTACTTAAAACCGCCGGCTAAAGCCGGCGGTAAAATAACAACAAGAATCATCATGCCTGCCTAAAGCGCATTGAAATCAACCTCAATGAAATAGACCTCTTGATTTTGTAAATACTATTTCCCAAAATGCTCATCCAGGATAGCCGTGATTTGCTCACGGTTTTGTATGCTGCTTGTAGCTTCTACTACTTTGCCGTTTTTGTAATAAATTGTGAAGGGCAATCCCATGAAATGGCTTGCTTCGGGCAGGTTGCGGATGATGCCGGCTTCGGGTGAATCAAAAGCCATATCGCGGAAAGCTACATTTTTGTATTCGTTGCGAAGCTCTTCCATAATACCATATACCGGAATACACATGGGGCCCATGCGTCCGCAGCAGACCATTACGTTTTCGTTTTCATTGATTGTTTTGGTCAATTCATCAGCTGTTGCGATGTGATCAAGATTTGTTGGTAATACCATTTGTTTAATTTTATTGGTGAATATTGTATGTATTTGCGGCTGCAAAGATCATAAATTATGCCAAACGGTGATACTAAAGCGATTTAAAATTTTTATAAGAATTCTACTGTGTGACGTATAGCGCACGTAATCAATTAGATGAGCCGAAAAGCAATAAGCTTGAGTCCACTCCGAAAAGTCAAAAATTGCTTATTTTTATCTCTTTCACCCCTTGCCCCTAAATGGGAATTGCTAAAAATCAACAGTTTGAAAAATTCCTCCTTGGGGGATTTAGGGGCAAATTGACTTTTCGGAGGGAACTCAAGCATTAAACGAAATGTGTAAGCCAAGCTATTATCCCATCCTTTTCAGAAGTCGAAGCTTATGGGTATATTGTTGCAAATCAACATTAAAGATGCCTTGGTGGTCGATATTATCAAGACGGACATGCCCGGAAGCGTGTATAATTTTTCCATTTCCCAACAAGATACCGGTATGGATTATGCGTCCTTCATCATTGACGAAAAATGCCAGGTCGCCGACTTGAGCTTCCTCAACAAAGTCAATGGTATGGCCTTGAGCGGCTTGTTGTGATGCATCACGATAGAGGCGCATCCCAGCAGCCTTAAAAACAATTTGGGTGAAGCCCGAGCAGTCAATCCCAAAAAAAGTACGCCCACCCCACAGATATGACACATGCAGGAACTGCATGGCAAATTGTCCGATTTTTTCCGGCTGTGGCAGGTTTATGACATTTTTATTGCCATTAAAAAATTCTGAACTATCGGCTGATTGTATCTCTTTGCCTTCAGCAATCAGCAGGTTGCTGCCAAAAGTGATGGGCAGCTCTGTAGATTCCTTCACCTTAAGCATAGTTATGGGATCGATGGAAACACTCACCGGCTTGTTAATTAGCAGTTTGATAGCGTTTTCAGAAATTGGGTGATGCTGTTTTTTATCAATCCAGCCCTCATAGCTATCGTAATGTATCTGGATAAGCAACCAATTGTTTTGTTTATCCAGAACAGAGTAAGTTTCGCCAAACAAGAGTTGGGTAACCATTTCTGCTTTTTCGGAAGGGGTGCTGCGCAATGGTATCTGGGTGGTGTTGCAAATTCCGTAGGCCATCGGTTGTTTTTTTTGTTTAAGATGGAGTGAATTGTGAGAGGCTCATCACTTTTTGCAAAGATAGACCAATGTTTTTATGTCGACTACAAAAAAGAAAAGCCGTCCCGCAACAATGCGAAACGGCTTCAATTCTATTCAGAGAAATTTAGTTTTGGCTCAGGTATTCCGAAACACCTGCTGCGGTTGCCAGCATGGCTTTTTCGCCTTTTTTCCAGTCGGCCGGACAAACCTCACCGCGCTCTTCAAAATACTGGAGGGCATCAATCATGCGGAGTGCTTCGTCCACACTGCGTCCAAGCGGCATATCGTTCACCACCTGGTGGCGTACGATGCCTTCCTTATCGATGAGGAAAAGGCCGCGATAAGCAACGGGGGCACCATTGAAAATCATTTCGCCTTCGTCATTGTAATCGTATTCGCCGGCCAACACATCAAAGTTTGCTGATATGGTTTTGTCGAGGTCGGCAACCAAAGGATATTTCACGCCTTCGATACCGCCTTTGTTTTGGGGTGTGTTGAGCCAGGCCCAATGCGAAAACTTGCTGTCGGTTGAGCAACCTACAACTGCCACATGGCGTTTTTCAAACTCTTCCATCCTTTTCTGGAAGGCGATAATTTCTGTTGGACACACAAACGTGAAATCCATGGGGTAAAAGAAAAACAACACATGCTTTTTCCCGATGTACTGCTTCAATGAAAAATCTTCGACAAATTCGCCACCGTCTACTACGGCATCTGTTTCAAATAAAGGGGCTTTCTTTCCTACTAATACGGACATTTTTTTTAGGTTTTAATGGTTTATATAATTAAAAATAAAGATGTTGGCTTATTAGCGCAATCAAGTGCAAAGATACGGGAATCAAAGGATTTCTAAGGCTGTCCGGGAGAATTAAACATCTTTTAACATTCCGAATTCTAGCACTAATTATTGAGTAAATCTTCGGGAATAAAATTCAGTTTCCGGTTATCCCGAAAATCAAAAAGGGTCAGGCGCCGCAGGTCGTAATAATTTGTCCAATAGGTTTTTAGCGCATTGTAGTAGCCTTTTTTGGCATTGTCGTTATCAATTTGGGCATTGTTTAGTTCCAACACATCGTTTACCTTGCCGATCATATAGCGCTTTTGGGTGACGTCGAAACGCTTCTGTGCCACCGTATCGGCTTTGGCGGCGATCATCAGCTGGTTTTGTTGCATATTGAACTGCATCACCTTCAGGAATATGGATTGCTCAAAGTCGAGCCTTTCCTGCCCGATGGATTCCTGCACGAGGTCGAAATTGGATTCAGCCATTTTGATACGCCCTTTGGCTTGGCCCCAATCCAGGATTGGAATGACTATGCCCAGTGTAACGCGTTCTTCGTCAAGCGGATTTTTATACACCTCGTCAAACTTATTGGCCGTTTGGGTGAGCCCAAAGGTTGCATACAGTTCGGCATCAAAGCGGCTTCCACTGCGGGCCATGCTGATTTGGCTTTCGGCCTCGAGCAGCCGCCTGTTGAATGCAAGCCCTGCTGAAGTGTTGGATTGTGCCTGCTCCAGCGCATCATTTACTTCCACCGTAAAAAAATCAGCTGACGAAGGTGGTATCAGTACAATGGGGCTGTCGGCCTGAAGCCGCAGATAGGACTTAAAGGTGAACAGCATATTCTGGTAATCCAGATCGGCCATTTCCACAGCAGCGTCAGCACGCAGCAAGTTGAGCTCCAACTGGAGCAGCTCATTTTCAGCAATACGGCCCAGCACAAACCGGCCTTTGGCTATATTGTATAAGGTGTCGTAATTGGCTTTGTTTTTGCGTTGAATCTCCCTTTCAATCTGGGCCATCAGCAGGTTAAAGAAATGGTTGACCGCAGTAATGGCGATTAGTTCGGTGTCTTCTAAGTATTTCCGCTTGGATTCTTCGTAGCGGATGGGTTCAATTTGCTTGTCCCATTTATAGGGGTTGTGCCCAAAAATGGGTTGTCTGAAACCAATATTCACCGGTGTTGATAAAAACTGCCGTGTGGTGGTATCCGTAAAATAGTTATCCAGACGTTGCAGACCCGAGCTCAGGAAAACCTCGCCACCTGTTAAACCGATTCGCTGCGTAAGCGATAAATTGGTTGAGTAGCGGGCCAGTGTGCGTTCGCGATAGGTTTCGCTACCGTCTGATTGGGTGATGGGATCAATCGTCCGGTTAAAGTTGGGCAGGGTAGCATCCAGTTTCACATTGGGCAGGTAACCCGCCCTAAAGCTGCGGAATTCCCAATAGCTACGGCGGTAGCGGTGCTTGGCTATCAGGGCATCAGGCGATTGCTCGCGGGCAAGCAGTACTACCTCCGAAAGGGAGAGGAAGATGGGGTTTTGGTTACTTATTGGTGAACTGCTTGCATTTTCTTGGGCCTGAGATATTGAGGCCGCTAAAATAAAAAGCAATAAAATGAAGGTTCTCATATTCAATATTTTTCAGGCCGAGTGCTTGTATTTTTTTATAAAATCAATCATGTCGCAAGGACGTAACAGGATCCTGCTCGGCGGCTTTACGGGCCGGCAAATAGCCGAAAACAATACCTACAGTAGCTGCTACCCCAAATGAAATTACAATGGAAACGGGCGACACTATGGTTAATATATCGGTGGTTCGTGTGATGATGTGTGCCATCACCACGCCGAGGAATATCCCAATCAGGCCGCCACTGATGCTGATCAGGGTGGCTTCGGAAAGGAACTGAAAAATAATGTCCCTTTTGGTGGCCCCCATGGAGCGGCGCACACCAATTTCACGGATGCGTTCCAAAACTGACGCCAGCATAATATTCATAATGCCAATGCCGCCTACCAGCAACGAAATGCCTGCAATAGCACCCAAAACAATGTTAAAGATGTCTTTGGTGCGTTGTTCCTGTTTGAGCAAGAGCTCAGGAACAGTAATCTCAAAATCCTCGACCCCCATATGGCGGCGCTTAAGCATTTCGTTCAGCAGTTTTGTTGTTGCAGCCAGATTTTCGCTGTCGTCCACTTGCACCACGATGCGGTCGAGCTGGTTGAAGTTCTGATCATCATCTGCCCCGCCACTGCTCGAAAAACTGGTGACACCCCCACCGGAGAAAATGGTCACGGATTCGCCTCTTATAGAGCTTTCACTGATGCGTGAGCGGTCTTTAAACCTTAACAAAACGGTTTGCAAAGGCGCATATACATCTGTGCTGTAATCCGTTATGCCAAGATTGTCAAGCGACTGGTCATTAATTTGCCTGTTTTCGAGTACCCCGATCACCCGCAGCCAGATATTTCCGCATTTGATAAGTTTTCCTATAGGATCTTCCAATGGGAAAAATTTGGCCCGTATGGCCGGTCCAATAATGCATACCGGACTGCCTTCCTCCAATTGCGTATAGCTGAACATATTGCCTGATTGCAGGCCCATGCTGAAAACCTGGAAATATTCCGGTGTAACTCCATTCAGGTGGGCCGGAAAGCGCATGCCACCCTTGATTACATGTGTTTCGTAGGTTACTTCGGGGCTTACGGCCATTACGGTTGGGATAATTTTTTGAATGCTTTGGGCATCCAGAAGGGTGAGGCCGGGAGAAAATTGCTTGCGCACGGATTGTCCTTCAGCTTCCTCCTCACTTTCATTTCCGGGCCGGTCCGATTCAAGGCGGGCATTCACAATGATATTGTTTACGCCAACCAGTTTGATCTGATCCAGAATTTCCTGACGGGCACCATTGCCAATGGCCATCATGGCTATAACAGCAGCCACGCCAAATATAATGCCCAGGGCTGTGAGTATTGAGCGGGAGCGGTTTGCGAAAACTGCTTCGAGTGCAACTTGTAATATTTCCCAATACCTTTCCATTTGTTATGGGTTTGCTGTTCGGTTACTTATTGATAACACAAGAGGTCAATGACTTAATTTCTGCCGCGTCCGCCACCGCGCCTGCCTTCGGGAGGTCTTTGTGTGCCGTCATTTCCACTGGGTCGGTCCTTCACTTTTCTTTCTGGTGTTTCAGTCGGTTTTTGTGTTTCCAACTTGATTTTATGCTGATCGAGAATTTCTTTGGAAAGCACGGTCATTCGAAAGCTTTCAGGGTCTTCGGGCGGGATCAGCCTTACCTTATCACCTGTTTCTATACCTGCATGAACAATTATTTCGTTGTCGTTGGCCCGGCCGGGAATGATCTGTTGCCGGCGGCTG
>CAYTUA010000443.1:0-5420 GCA_964440855.1 uncultured Lentimicrobiaceae bacterium | reverse complement strand
GTTTCGCAGAAGATTTAATTAAATATGAACTGTAGTAACAGTCTGTTTATAAAGACTATAATACTGGTGAAAGTGGGAGTTTATAGGTTTAGTTTCTGTTTTAGCCCCCATACCCCCGATAACGGGGGCTTCTGCCCGGGATGAAGTGTACTAAAATTTTGGTTTAGGGATCGTCATTTCACCATTTCTTTATACTTAGCCGCGATAAAGCCCCCGCTCGCGGGGGTATGGGGGCAACAAAACAACTAAAACCTTATAATCATCGAATTCAAGCTATTAATGAAAATGGATAAATTTATAATACAGATTATCAGCATTTTACCAAAAATTTTGAATTTTCTTGCCATTCATTACCAGGTCGTTACACAATGTGCGAAACGTCAGTAATTATTTCTTTGGATGATTTTGATCGATAGCAATTATTTGGTGCAGCCATTTGGCAATGTAGCGAATAAAGGCTATATTTTGCGAAGCTTTGATTTCGGTTATCAACAAGCCAAACAGCAAAAGCAATAAAACTTTTATTGGTCATCCTGGATTTTGGTAGTACGGAGTTTTACCAACGATTTTTATGCGATTGCCCATGTGGGAAGAAATTGTTTTTTATCCCCAATTGGACTAAGAATCAAAAACATGGCATATCATGCTATGAAGTTTGTACAATCTCGTGGAATTAATTAGGCTAAAAGTATAGTAAAAAACAATTACTTTTGTTTTTTAAAAACTGCCAACAATCCTTTTCCCAAGAGGAATACCAGCATGAAAAACAAGAATATAACTACAGCACTTTTTACGGTTGATGTTGAAGAATGGTACCAGCCAGCTGTTATCGAGCGTTATGTGCCACGCAATTCATGGCAATCTCAGCCTTTAAGACTGAATCATAATTTGTCAATTATTACAGAGCTTTTGGATGAGTATAATTTTAAAGCCACATTTTTCACCTTGAGCAGTCTGCCCAAGCAACACCATGCACTCTTAAGAAGTTTGACCGACAAAGGGCATGAAATTGCTTCTCATGGTCATTCTCATCGTTCATTTACAACGCTTAGCCTGAAGGAAATCGAGGAGGAACTAGTCTTGTCAAAGAAAATTCTTGAAGATATCACCGGTAAACAAGTGGTTGGTTTCAGGGCCCCAAATTTTTCCATTACTGATGATACGGTTGAATTGCTGGTACAAAAAGGTTATCAATACGACAGCAGTGTTTTTAGCGTGCGCTTTCATCCAACCTACGGTAAACTGAAAAGATTCTCCATTAAAAACAAGCCCTATTTGATTCACCCCAACCTGATGGAGTATCCCTTGTCAGTGCTTTCGATTGGCCCATTGCAAATTCCATGGGCAGGCGGTGCCTATTTCAGGCATTTTCCGGCAAACTTGTTCATTTCTGGTGTAAAAAGTCTTTTGCAGTCGGGTTACTACCATTTTTATATCCATCCCTGGGAATTTGATGCAAGCCATCCGGTTCCGGCAAAAATGAAACCAATTGATCACCTCAGGCATTTTCGCAATATTCCGCGAAACAAGCTGATGGTTGCCAAATTGTTTAACCGCTTTCCTTTTGGAAGTATAGCACAGCAAATGGAACAGCAAGAGGTGGTGAATGGCCACAATGTTCAGTATTTTGCTACCTGAATCTGCTAATTTTTAATACAAACTATTCAACATGGCAAAAAAAAATTGGTCACAAGTTCTGGGCAAAGAAGTTTCTTTAAACACCCTGTTTGAACTTATTTCATTAGTCTTTAAAACGCTTATTGTTAATGCGAAACTACTACTTGTGTTGTCTTTTGCTTTTGCTGCCCTGTTTATTTTGTTTGGCACTTTGGTCAAACCACAGCGTTTCAAAGCTGAAACAATTATAGTAACTGAAGAACAGGGGCCTTCAGCCTGGGAGAGTCTGCTCGCTCAATTTGGTCTTGATATGGCCTCAGGTAGTTCCTCCGGTGTTTTTCAGGGTGAGAGTCTCGTGAAACTTTTTCTAACCAGAAATATCATCGAACGGGCATTGCTGAACAAAGTCACTTATGGCAACAAAAAAGTGCTTTTAGCCGACATCGTATGGTCCGAAACCCGCCATGCTGGAAAAAAAGTATTCAGTGAAGTGCACTTTAGTGAGAGCCGGCATAAGCATGATGCCATTACCGACAGTGCCTTGTACCTGACGCAGCGGCATGTACGTCGCAAATTGTTGCACGTCAGTAAGCCCGATAAAAAGCAAAACATGATCCATGTAACGGTTTTGAGTAAGGATGCGCATCTGGCGCGTGCATTGGCCGAATCAATCGTTGATGTAGCTTCTGGTTATTATTTGGAAACCGTTACCGAAAAAGCACGAATAAACCTTGAAGTATTGCAGCATGAAACCGATTCGGTTCGGCGGCTGCTATCAGAACACCTCATCCAAAATGCCCTTGAAACCGACAAAAACATTAATCCACTTTGGCAAACCATGCGCATTGATCAAAGCAGGTCGGTAATCGACCTGCAGATAACCATTAATTTGTTTGGTGAATTAATTAAGAACCTAAAACTTGCCGAAGTAAGCATGCGCAAGGAAACGCCAATTATTCAAGTTATTGAGCCGATACAATTCCCGCTCGAACGCACCGGATTCTATTGGTGGGAATGGGCTATAATTGGTCTTGCTGCAGGTATGGCCTTAGCCTTGTACCTGATTTTTCTTATCGAAAACCGCAATTGATGTTGGTGTAAAAAACAAGGCTCCCTTTTAATTTTAAGTTGAGCAAGAACCACCGCCGTTTAGGATAACCTTGGATGAACTGGAAAAAATGCAGCAGTAATTATATTTAAAAGCATTTCATGCATATTGTGAAGAAAATATTGGCTATTCTGATTTTTCTGCCCAACATCATGCCTTTAAAGATGTTGTTCAGTTCAGAAATCTTTCCATGGGCTTTTCTCTATGCATTGAGGCGCAATCTGACGCTTACTTTACCATATATTGTTTTCATAGCTTATCTGTTGATTTCAGCTTTGCTGATGCTGGGCAACTTTTCCAGTATACTTGTTCCAGCCCGCGCTTTTTTTGCCCTGCTGAATGCATCGATGATTTTCTTTGTCATCATTAAAATAGATGATGATGAATTCACATTCCTGCGAAAAGCATTCGAATGGGTGTTTATAGCCAATATCCTTTTTGGCTTTATCCAGTTTTTCAACTTGTTTCCACGCTTCCTGGAGCCATTCATGCGGCTTTTTATTGACCGTTTTACTGTTGAAGCACATGGATTTGGAAGGGGAATTGCCGGCTTATTCGCTGAACCTTCCTATATGAGCATGTCAATTCATTACTACTTTGCCTACTTCATGCTTAAAAGAAAAATTGTACATACCAGTATGCAGGGTTATGTGGCGATCGGTGCCCTTATTTTATTTGACGTGTTTATTATCAGATCTGTAACAGGAATTGTAATGATCCTCGTTTACCTGGCATCGCTGCAAAATTGGAAAACTTTGCGAAAAGCACTGGTGGTGGTATTTGTGTTTTCAGTATTGGTATTGCTGATAAGCAGACAGATGGATGAAGTTCCGCGATCATTAGAAGTTACCATCGAGTTTTTTGAAGACAAGCATTATAAAGACCCGATGCCCTTGCTGCTTGACCAATCAGGCTTTCGATTTGTTAGTGTTTGGGCATCATACAAGTATGGATTTACCCATCCTTTTGGGTCGGGCATAGGAGGATGGGGCAATGCCAGCATCGAAGCCATGGACGATATCGGAATTCCGGCATCCATGATTGGGTTTTTTGCCACTGCGGCCGGTGCTGAATATGACGGTGTAAGACCTACTTCTTTTGCTGCCGGACTGATGCTTGAAACAGGTATTGTAGGATTGCTGCTTTTTTTGCTTGCTTTCTGGCCCTATTATACCAACCGCAAGGTGTTTAACGACCCCTTAACACGCCCGCTGCTTGTCCTGTTTTTATTTAATATTTTTGCCCTTGGTACAATTGGTGATCCCCTGCCTTTCATTTTTTTCGCGCTTGCTTACCGGACATTACATGAGCCTGATGCGTCAATAGATGAAAAGGATTTTTTGGTCGAAAAAGTAAAAGACTTCATTGAGGTTCCCGATAACAAAAAGCAATAACCAGGATGATAGTTTCGGAACAGCCCAAATCACTTGTTTCAATTGTGATGCCGGCCTATCAGGCTGAAACTACGATTGAAAAAACCCTGCTTTCAATTATAAAGCAAAGTTATAGTGATTGGGAACTTCTGCTGATAATAGATGCTGCTACTGACAAAACCTATTCTCTTGCAAAAGAAATGACTGCCGGCGACAAAAGAATAAGGCTAGTTTATTCAATGAAGAACAGGGGGGTAATCCGTACGCGCAATATCGCCATCAGACTGGCAAAAGGTCGTTTTCTCGCTTTTTGTGATGCTGACGACTGGTGGGTTGCTGACAAACTTGAAAATCAGTTGAAACTCCTTGATGACACCAAAACAAACTTTTGCTACACCTCTGCCCGCTATGTGCGGCTCGACCAAAACTGGATATCAGCCCCAGCCCGAATGCCGCATCAACTCAACCGAAAGCGCCTGCTCAAAGGCAACCCAATAGGGATGAGTACCGTATTGATGGATACAAATGCCCTCGGGAAACATTATTTCTTCAACTTGCCCGAACCTTATGTGCACGAAGATTATGCATACTTCCTTCGGCTTTTCGAATCGCCTCATATCATGGCTGTTTATCTTCCACAACCCACTACATTGGTTAGTATCAGCCGCAGCACTCGGTCAGGAAATAAGCTAACAGCATTTCGCTCACAATACTACATATTAAGGCACATTGGCGGATGTTCTGTATTAATAGCAGCAACACATATGCTCAGTTATGTATTTTTGGCACTTTATAAACGTGGTTTGATAACCGCTGTAAAACAACATGTATAAATAGAGCCATGGACGTAAAAGAAAATCGAAAATTCCCTTTTTTAATGCCCCTGCCGCCTGCACGGGTTAACCTGAACCTGTGGCAAACCCTGCGGATTGCTGTTCAAAATGAAGTGCCACTGGAAGAAAAACTCAAGCAACTGCTCAATACTGAAATGTTGTTTGTTGCGGATGCCTGGGTAAACGTGCTGGCTCAATCACTTAAAGTGCTGGCAGATACAGTTCAGGCAGATGAGGTTATCCTGCCAGCATACAGCTGTAACGAATTCTCAAAAGCCATACTACTGGCAGGCCTCAAACCGGTGTATGTGCCACTCGATGCCAATTGCCGCTTAAGCCCGGATGCAATATCCTGCCAAATAGGTAATAATACCCTTGCCTTGCTGGCCGTTAACAATACGGGTATTGTTTCGAACCTGAATCAGCTGCGCAATTTCTGCGATGATCACAACATCTATATGGTTGAAGATGCAGGCTATACCTTTTTAG
>CAYTUA010000442.1:0-2743 GCA_964440855.1 uncultured Lentimicrobiaceae bacterium | reverse complement strand
AGGCGTTTACATTCATTGCAGTAAGCATATTGCCATACACTTTGTTCAATGCGCTTATCCTGTTCGAAAGAGAAGCCAATTGCTGGCTAAACTGCTCGGCGTTTTCGCTTGACTGGCTAATTTTCGAAAGGTATTCGGTAAGCGTGGCCTGCAATCTTTCCGATGATTCAACTGCCTGTTGGGTACCATTCAGTTGTATTTCATATACAGCATTCAAGGCAGCCAGGTTTTCAGAAATTTTGCGCAATTGTGCATTGTAGCTATCGCCATCAACGGCAGAAAAATCAAGCGCTTCAACAGATTTACCCAAAAGTTGGGCAGATTTTTCGTAGCTGCTAGCCAGGCTTTGTGCTGATTGGGTGGCGGCTTTTACGCTACCAGTAAATTCTTCGGTGGCGTTCATGTCTGATTTCAACATATCTGCTGCCTGTGCATAGGCATTGCCTAGTTTTCCGGCACCTTCAGAAGCCGATTTCATGTTTTGCAAATAAGATTCGGACACCTGCACATCTTTCTCAATGACTTCAGAGGCCTTTTTGTAGCTTCCTGATAGTGTAGTGGCTGCTGAACTTGCCGTTTTTACTGAATTCACGTACTCATTTGTGGCCAGGGCCGCATCCGAAATATCTCCCATTTTGGAAGCACTGTCGCTCAGTTTTTGCAAACCTTTACCCAGTTTTTCCAATGTTTCCGATTCAATATTGGCATCCTTGAACATCTGATCCAATTGTTGCGTAGGCGTTTTTTTTGACTCAAGCTCCCGTTGCACAACTCCGGACCCACCGTTATACATACCGGCCAGTTCGGGATAGACCAAACTCCAATCGGGCTCCACGTGAGGAGGCTCAAATGCTGAGAAAAAGAAAATCAAGGCTTCAGTGGTGAGGCCTATAATCAGCATTTCGTTGGCATACTCATAGTGGTTAATTTTAAATAGTGCTCCCATGATAACAATAGCGGCACCGATACCATAAAGCTTGGACATAAAATTTTTGTATCCCTTGCTTCTTACTAATTTGCTAAATCCCATTTTTTATTCAGAATTAATGTTAAAATATGATACTTATTTAATGTTTGTTTTTACAAAATCTATTATCTGTAAACGCGTGAGGCTTTGCGTGGATTGTCACCCTTGTTGCGGCCCAGATAAGGTTGTACGTTACGGAATCCGATATAGCTTTTGGCAGTATCCTGATACTCATAGGTGCGGGTAGTAACCTGCAAATAATGGGCAATGTCTTTCCATGAACCGCCACGGACAACTTTTCTTTTCATTGACGGCGGGTCATTTTCCTTTGCATTGTAGGTGTAGTTGGGGTTCATATCCCAAGTGAAATTGTAAGAGGCCGGGTCGAAAGCACTGTTGGTCCATTCAGCTACATTGCCCGACATATCATAGAGTCCAAAATCGTTGGGTGGATAGTGGCCTGCAATAACGGTGCGTAAACCTCCGTCAGCTATATAATTCCCCCTTAAAGGTTTGAAGTTGGCAAGGAAACAACCTTTTTCATTTCTTGTATAAGGTCCACCCCATGGATAGGGGTTCAGTTCGTAACCGCCACGTGCAGCCCATTCCCATTCAGCTTCTGTTGGCAGTCTGAATTCTGCAACAGAAACTTCGCCTTTACGTCCGCGCAAATAGGTGTTGAGCAGTTCGGTGCGCCAAACAGAAAATGCGCGTGCCTGGCTCCAGTTTACCCCAACAACCGGATAATGGTCGTAGGCAGGATGCCAGAAGTACTTTTCAGTAAGCGGATCATTGAAAGAATAGGTGTAATCATGTATCCAGGCCAGGGTGTCGGGATACACATTAATCATTTCCTTGCGCACATAAACGGAGCGGTCTCTTAATCCCTGCGGACGATTGGAGAGGCCGGCATTGCGGAAGTCGGCATCCTCACTAAAGTCCTTGCGCGCAGCAGCTTGCAGGTCAACCCAATAGTATTCATACATCAGTTTACGGGTATCTATTTCCTTTCTACGGAAATAACGCTCGTGTTCAGGAAGATACATTTCTTCCAAGGCGTCCCTGATGTCTTGTTCGCGGCTGTTCCAATCTATTTTTGTTTTCCAGTTCAGGAAGGGCGGGTCATAAATTTCGCCTGTACGCTTGTTTTCTTCAATCAGGTATTTGTCGGGCTGGATATCTCCTAAAATGGTGCGCGCAATGGAATCCCTCACCCAATAAACAAACTGTCTGTATTTGTTATTTGTAATTTCTGTTTCATCCATAAAGAATGCAGAAACGGAAATGGTTTTAGGCTGAGCCAAATAGGCTGCCGTTATATCCTCTCCACCGGCTCCCATTGTATAACTACCTTGCGGTATAAACACCATTCCGTATGGATCAGGTTGGTAAAACGGTTTCGATTTCTGGCGGACCCCGACCAATTCACCCTGGTTTGATTTGCTGCAACTTACCGTGGCAAGTATAGCGAGTGCAAATAATAAGAAATTTCTCATTTTATCTAATCGAATTACTTTCAATTTTTTATACATTAACTTGTAGTGCGTTCTTTTTCCTTTTTGCAGCGGTCAAAAGTAGAAAAAATATACTTTGAACCAAGTGTTCTTTTCATTTTACCGCCATTATTTATAAATATCTTGTGTTTCGGTAGCTTCTGGCTGAACGGTCGGGCTTGATCTTAAAGCAGTAACCAAGACTGATCTCATGTGTACCTGGAACATTGATTCCCATTGTGTTAACATCATAGGCATAGCCTATTCGAAAGTCGTTCCACAG
>CAYTUA010000441.1:0-2903 GCA_964440855.1 uncultured Lentimicrobiaceae bacterium | reverse complement strand
TTTTAAGGGCTTTGGTTTCGCGGGTTAAGGTGGTTTTGTCCAGGGCATTTTTGATGGTAATGAGCAGGCGGTTCAGGTCGGGTGGCTTGGAAATATAATCATAAGCCCCTTTTTTAATGGCCTCAACGGCAGTTTCGATGGTGCCATGTCCCGAAATCATAATTACTGGTGATTCGCAGGGGATGAACGAAATACGGCAAATGATCAGTAAAGTAGCCCCAACACAGGCACGTGTGCTGATTACGGGCGAAAACGGCACTGGTAAAGAGTTGGTTGCCCGCCAATTGCATGAATTGAGTGCCCGTTCCCACGCCCCATTTATAGAAGTTAACTGCGCAGCCATTCCAAGTGAATTGATTGAAAGCCAGCTTTTTGGTCACGAAAAAGGCTCCTTCACCTCAGCCATTAAGCAACGCAAAGGCGATTTTGAACTGGCCCATGGCGGCACCTTGTTTTTAGACGAAATTGGCGATATGAGCCTGTCGGCACAGGCCAAAGTGTTGCGGGCCCTGCAAGAAAACAAAATTACACGCGTAGGCGGCGAAAAGGACATTTCGGTGGATGTGCGCATCATCGCTGCCACCAACAAAAACCTGAAAGAAGAAATTAACAAAGGTCGTTTTCGCGAGGACTTATACCACCGCATCAGCGTAATTGTGATCGAAGTGCTGCCCCTTCGCGAACGCAAGGATGATATTCCCTTGCTCATCAATCATTTTGTAGATAAAATTTGTGGTATGCAAGGAAAGCCCAGGCCTGTATTTACTGAAGATGCATTGGCCGAATTACAAACCTACAAATGGACGGGAAATATTCGCGAACTTCACAATGCCACCGAAAGGCTTGTAATTTTGGGTGGAAGCACCATCGAAAAAGAAGATGTGGTGCGCTTTGCCAAGCCGCTCAATTAAACAAACCATTGGCTTTTCCGGCTTGCAATTTCAAAGTTTAAAGCGTGCAATTTCAAAGTTTGAAGCGTGCAATTTCAAAGTTTGAAGCATGTAATTTCAAAGTTTAAAGCGTGTAATTTCAAAGTTTGAAGCGTGTAATTCCTAATTTTATACAGTGTAATCTCAAAATTAGTGTATCTTTGTCGCTATAAATCAATAGTGTTATGATTGTAAAGAGAAATATCAGACAAGCCATTGAAAAGCTAATAACGAAGTACCCAATACTAGCTTTAACAGGGCCACGTCAATCAGGCAAGACCACCTTATTAAAAGCCATGTTCCCGAGTTATGAATATATCAGTCTAGAAAACCCCGACTACCGGGAATTCGCAGAAAATGACCCCAACGGCTTTCTCAAGCGCTATTCAAGCTATGTAATATTTGATGAGGTACAGCGCATACCCCTTTTGTTTTCTTACCTGCAAAGTTTTGTGGACCAGCATGGTATCATGGGGCAATTTGTGTTGTCGGGATCGCAAAATTTCCATCTTATGCAAAGTATTACGCAGAGCCTTGCCGGCAGGGTGGCTATTTTTAAACTCTTCCCATTTGATATACAAGAGTTAAAATCTGCCTCACTTCTTGCTGAAAACTACACTGAATTGCTAGTAAAAGGTTTCTATCCAGCCATATATGATCGTGGGATACCCTCAAAAAGCTTTTATTCAAATTATTTACAGACCTATATTCAACGTGATGTAAGTGAGTTAATTGCCATAAGGGATATGCGGCTGTTTCAAAATTTTATAGGCTTATGTGCTACCAATGCCGGTCAATTGTTAAATCTGAGTGCACTTGCCAACAAATGTGGTATTTCGCAACCCACTGCAAAAGCCTGGTTATCTGCCCTTGAAAACAGTTATGTGATTTTTCAGCTATCCCCCTTTCATGAAAATTTCAGCAAAAGAATCGTCAAAACACCCAAACTGTACTTTTATGATACCGGATTACTCTGCTATTTATTAAAATTACACAATCCAGAACAAATTGCAGCCCATCCAGTAAAAGGAAGCCTTTTTGAGAACATGATGATTGCTGAGTTTTTCAAACAAACGGCGCACAATAACGACTTGCCTGAAGCATGGTTCTGGCGCGATGCAGCGGGCCACGAAATTGACTTGCTTATTCAGGACGGATTTACATTGAGGCTTTTCGAGATCAAGGCAACACAAACAATCACCTCAGATGCTTTCAAAGGGTTCAATTATTTTGAAAAAATGAATGATAAGTACTTGTTGCAGAAAGCACTTTTATATACAGGCCATGACAAACAAGCACGAAAAAACGGAGAAGTTATTCCATGGAAAAATTTTATTGAACCATAAGGTTAAAAGCAAAAAAGGCTGACACAGATACGTGCCAGCCTTTTTCTTAAAAATTAAGCAAGGTGATTCTTATTTCACCATGACTTTGTGGGTAGTTGTGCCGTTTAGGGTTTCAACCTTTACAAAATACATACCTGTTTCGTAAGCACTTAAGTCAACAACTGTTTGCTCCGTATTCAGCTCAGCGTGGTAAACCACTTGTCCGAGCATATTGCTAACCGACACCCTGATGATTTCGGTATTTGCTTTAACAGTAATCATGTCCGCAGCCGGATTTGGATAAGTTGAAACATAAGCTTGTTCGCCCACTTCATTCAATCCAACAAGTACAGTAACCCAAACATTCATAATCAAATGGTTATTTATAGGGTCGTTGCTGCGTATGTGTAGTTTTCCCCTGTAAACGTTAAGCGGGGCCAGTTCGGTGGCATCGATGGTAATTACTACTTCATCTGATTCCTGTGCTTCGAGCGCACCTTCGGATGGATCAGCAGACAACCATACTGCCCCTGCCTCACCGGTCAACAGCCCACGGATGTTCCAGTTTACAAGCAGGTTGGGATTGTTGTCAGGTAACATCGACCATCCCGGTCCGGTTGAAATCCAGCGGCCATCAGGGATTGGTGGG
>CAYTUA010000440.1:0-3424 GCA_964440855.1 uncultured Lentimicrobiaceae bacterium | reverse complement strand
AAAATATTCGCGAGGGGTTGAACGAGTTTGATGGTACCGATAGCCAATACACCCATGCCGGCGAAAGGGGGAACCATCCGCTGTGGGATTCCAAACTCTTTAACTATGGCAAGGATGAGGTGCAACAATTGCTGCTGTCGAACCTCCGTTATTGGCTGGAAGATTTTAATTTTGACGGCTTCCGCTTCGACGGGGTCACTTCTATGATTTATTTCCATCATGGTGATGGCATTACTTTCGACAGACCCGAAAAATATTTCACCGAAGGCGTTGAATTCGATGCCATTACCTATTTGCAATTGGCGAATGAACTCATCCACCAAATTAAAACAGGTGCTATTTCAATAGCTGAAGAGGTGAGTGGCATGCCGGGATTGTGCAACCCAATTGAAGATGGTGGCATTGGCTTTGACTACCGTCTGGGCATGGGCTTGCCCGATTTTTGGATAAAGCTGCTCAAAGACCAGCGCGACGATGATTGGAATATTGAAGAAATGTTCCATACAATGACCAACAGACTTTTTATTACCAAAACCTTGGCTTATTGCGAATCGCATGACCAGGCCATGGTAGGTGACAAAACCATAGCTTTTAGGCTGATGGACAAGGATATGTATTTCCATATGGCTACAGATGATAAAAATATTTTTATCGATAGGGGCATGGCCCTTCATAAGATGATTCGACTGTTTACCATCAGTTTGGGTGGTGAAGGCTGGCTCAATTTTATGGGCAATGAGTTTGGTCACCCCGAATGGATCGACTTTCCAAGACTAGGCAACAACTGGAGCTACAAACATGCCCGCCGACAATGGTCCCTGCTCGAGAAAGATTATTTGCGCTATCACTTACTGGCTGATTTTGATAAAGCCATGATCGATTTGATGAAATCGCAAAATATTATGTTGGCTTCACCTCCCTGGTTGCTTTATGCCGACCACGAAAATAAAACCCTGATTTTTGAACGCAATCACCTGATTTTTGTTTTCAACTGGCACCCGACAAACGCCTTACCTGATTATGAGATTCCGCTCAAGGAAACCGGGGATTATCACATTATACTCTCAACAGATGATGAGCAGTTTGGGGGCTTTGGCAGGGTAGACACAAAAAAGGCTTACCCATCCTATGTGAAGGATGGGAAGCCTTATATGAAAATCTACAATGTGAACAGGTCTGCTATGGTGCTGAGCCGGATTACATGAGATATGTAAGTGGTAAGCAATACCTCTTGATTAAGCCCTGACGCGCCTGCGTTGGCTTCCCCAATTACGGCCTTGGGCCGGTTCTGCCTTTTTGGGCTGGATACTTGGGTCGTTTGGATAAGGGTGCCCGTCATAAACAGGAATCTTCTTTCCGATCAGTTTTTCAATATCCCGCAAATTCGACCGTTCATCGGTATCGCAAAAAGCAATAGCCGTTCCACTAAGTCCTGCCCTGCCTGTGCGGCCTATGCGGTGGATATAGGTTTCGGGCACTTCGGGCAAATCGTAGTTGAAAACATGCGTCAGCTCATCAATATCGATACCACGTGCGGCAATATCAGTAGCTACAAGCACATTTAACCGGCCATCCTTAAAATCGTTTAAGGCTTTTTGACGGGCGGTTTGGCTTTTATTTCCATGAATGGCAGCTGCACTGATTTGCAGGCGATCGAGTGATTTAACTACCCGGTTTGCACCATGCTTGGTACGTGTGAAAACCAGAGCTGTTTTGATATTGTGCTCGTTAAGCAGGTGAATTAGCAGTTTTGGCTTATCATTCTTGTTGGTATGATAAAGGCTTTGATCAATTTTATCAACGGTTGAGGTGGGGGGTGTAACTTCCACCTTGGCCGGGTTACGCAGTATAGAACTGGCCAGTTTCTGAATTTCATTGGGCATCGTAGCCGAAAAGAAAAGCGTTTGCCTTTTTTCGGGCAATAGTTTGATCACCTTACGCACATCGTTGATAAAGCCCATATCGAGCATACGATCAGCTTCATCAAGAACGAATATTTCCAGTTGGTTCAGTTTGATATAACCCTGATCAATCAGGTCGAGCAGGCGACCGGGTGTGGCTACCAATATATCGGCTCCGCGCTTGAGTGCCCTTGTTTGTGGTACTTGCGAAACGCCTCCATAAACAATGGTATGGCTCACATGGGCATATTTGCCATAGGCGGCAAAGCTTTCTTCTATTTGTATGGCCAGTTCCCTCGTTGGGGTAAGCACAAGCACTTTGATGCCAGGCTTTGGCTGCCTTTGCTGATGCAAGAGCTGGATAATGGGAATGGCGAAAGCGGCAGTTTTGCCGGTTCCGGTTTGGGCACAACCTTGCAGGTCGCGTCCGGCAAGCACATAAGGTATAGCACGTGCCTGAATAGGTGTTGGATTGATATATCCTTCGGCTGTCAAGGCTTTCATGACAGGTTCGATTAAGTCGAGATTTTTAAATGACATTAAATAATTTGGGTAAAATGGAGCTGACTAAGACGTTGCATTTTCTGCTTCAGCGGTAGGTAATTTTGATCATGCCGGCTTACAACTTGCCGTATTTAGTGATGATCCAGGCGGCAAAGATAGGACTTAAATACGAGCCCCCGACAAAGAGCTGTTTTTAATACAGGAGAAGGAGCCATGTTTCGATAGATTAGCCCTTATCTCGAAAATACATATTGCAATATGTTGGCGCCCATCTGCAAGGCTTTCAGGCGGGTTTCCTCACTGTTGCCATGCACTTCCTGATCCTCCCAGCCATTGCCTAAATCGGTTTCGAAGGAATAGAAGCATATCAGTCGGCCTTCATAGATAAGTCCAAAACCTTGGGCGGGCTTACCGTCATGTTCATGTATTTTGGGAAGTCCATTGGGGAATTTATACCGTTGGTGGTAAATGGGATGGTCAAAAGGCAACTCCACAAACTCCAACTCAGGAAAAACTTTTTTCATCTGGGGACGCATATAGGGGTCGATGCCATAGTTGTCATCGATGTGAAGAAATCCACCTGATATCAGGTAATTGCGTAAATTTTCAGCTTCCGAAGCGGTAAAAAACACATTGCCATGGCCGGTCATGTGCACATAGGGATAGTTGAAAAGATTGGGGCTTCCCGTCTCAACAGTCGCAATTTCAGAGCTGATATTGGTGCCCAATTGCTTGTTTGCAAAATCAACCAGATTGGGTAAGGAAGTGGGGTTGGCATACCAGTCGCCGCCACCACCGTATTTCAACAGACCTATCTGAAAATCGCCTTGACCAAAAACGATGGTGTTGATGAATAAGAATAATAGTATGGCTATTTTTTTCATTGCCTTTTCATTTGATTTATAAGCTGAACGGTATGGCAGGCAGCCACTGCAGCTGTTTCGGTTCTTAAACGTGCCTCGCCCAGGCTTATTGGCTTGAATCCGTTTTTTATGGCGAGTTGCACTTCTTCTTTGCTG
>CAYTUA010000439.1:0-2756 GCA_964440855.1 uncultured Lentimicrobiaceae bacterium | reverse complement strand
ATCTTTTTCTAATGGTTTTAGCGAAAATCTGCTTGACAAAGTCAAGGTTGGCAGTTTGGCCATTGCGCCCCGTCAGCTGGGTTTGATTTTTGCACGCACCGGTATGCTGGCCGCAGCTGCCATTGCTGCTTTGCTTATGCTTGTTTATTACCATGATCAATCACTCGATTTTAACAGCCTGCTTGGTATAGCTGATCTGGTGCCTGAAGACTTCGACAACCTTTTTGCGACTTATTAAAACAAATCAACCATGAAAACAAAATTCACATTCATGCTTCTTGGCGCCCTCGTGCTTGGTATATTGATCGGGGTGCTGGTAACAGGACGATACACCCGACACAAGGTGGTGCAGATCAAAGAGATGGGCACCCCCGAAGGGTTGCACCGTCATTTTTACAAACTTATTGACCCCAGCGAAGAACAGGAAGAATTGATCAGGCCCATTTTGCGCACCTATGCAACACAAAGCCAGGAAATGCGTCAACGGCATTGGGATGAGCACAAGGCACTTTTCAAACAGGTGCAACAGGAACTGGAGCCATTGCTGGATGAAGAACAACTTGAACGGCTCGAAAACTTTAAAAACCGTTCGCCCATGCAAGGCCAAATGAAACGCGATTCGTATCGCAAGCACAAGAAAGGCCGTTCGGATGAATACGACAAAGAGGTCCCAAAAGATAGACGTTACCGCAATCGGGGCAATTAGTTTTTACGAAGAAATCAATCAGATTTAATTGATTTTCACCTCTTCTGCCTGAAACACCTCTTTGCTGCCATCTTCATAAACAAATGCAATGACTGAAATATTTGAAGCATCCCAGTTTTCATTCAGGGTGAGGCTGTATGCGTGTTCATAAACCTGATCAACTTCCAAAGCACCCCCATTGGTAATCAGGTTTTCGCCCCAGGGTCCATTGGCCGATGTACGGAGCACATGCCTGTGATTGTAATCGGTAATTGTGGCAGGACCAATTAATTCGTTATCGTTCCTTTGTGCAGCAATGATGTTGTCTTCAACAATTACCACCTGCAATTTGAAATCGCCCGCTACCAAGGTTTGAAAACTGGTTTCCAGATTGATGTCCAATTTTCTGTTGTTGGCATCATAAGCAGTTTCTATTTCAATTTTAGCAAAATTTTCAGATTCCATGGCGGCTGCTACCCTGGTTGACCAGTTTCCCGCAGGGCTGAAAAAGATGCCGTTGTCGCTGATTCTGTTTACGATTCCCAAAGGGACACCAGCGGTTGAAATAGCAAAATAGGCATCCCATTCATTGCCAACTGCCGAACGGAAATCGGTATCAAAGGGCGCAAAATCAGGGGCTGCAAGCGGGCCCACATGAATGTTCAGCAGGATGAGGCGGTCCCCATAGAGTTCTTTAAGTTCTGCTGCCAGCTTGGCGGCGGTGGGGCAGTTTACGCACAAATGGCCCGTATATTCTTCCAACAAAACCTTGCGGCTGGTAAGTTCGGTTTCGCCGTTGTCGCTCCCAGTATTTTTGAAAGGTTCTTCAATTTTATCACAAGCATTGGTAAGCAAGGCGATGGACAAAACAAACAGGATGGAAATATATTTTTTCATTTTTTTAGAAATTAGTAGTTAAGGTTAACGACAATCCACTTGAAGCAGGCACTACACGACAAACGCCTCCAACACAGATTACCCCTTCGGCCTGCCGGCCAAAGGTGAGTGCCAGTCGCGTGGCTTGCCGTGTGTAACCCATGCTTGCCGTATAATAATGTTTGCGGTCGGCCACAATGGGGTTGCCAAAATTATACTGGTCGGCGATGGCAAAAAACCAATTGGGCGCCACTGTATATTCCAGCATCACTGCGGCCCAGTCGCCCTCATCCTGTTTGGTAAACATCCCCTGAACCTCCATGCGCAGGGAGTTGCGCGTGGTCATGCGGTAGGTTACGTCAGCCAGGAAAATATTGGCTTCAACAGCTTCTTTGCCGGGTTTGCCTTCAATGGTGGCAATATCATAATACAGGTTCATATATTGCACAACTGTTTTCAATTTGCTGTTGATACGCTTATCAATTTCGATATTGAAATCGCGGAAAAACACCTTGTCCGACACATCAAAAAACTTTGATTCGTAGCCCAGTGTACCATCCGTATTCACTGGAATGGTATCAATCTGCAGGCGGTTGATGTCGTTTACCTGACTAAAATTAACCGCTATGCCTGTACCGTATTTTCCGCCAAGTTTCGAGCCCCGTGGAATCTGGTAATTTAGCTGAAATTGCAGCCCCATTTCACCATTGGGTTGGGTGGCATAGGGGTATTTGCCTGTGAGGCTGTAAGCATGCGTGCGGTTGATGGGTGGAATAAAACCAATATCGAGGGTATTTGCCGTGGCCGAACGATCCGACTTAAAATACATATTGTCAACCCGCTTCAGTTGCAGGATAACACCCAGTCCCTTTTGGGAATACGAAAGTGACGACAACAAAGCCTGTCCATCTTTGTAAATATAGTTGTTGAGTGCTGATGGATCGTTTATTTTGTGGGCATATTCCGTCATAAAACTGAATTTGCCGGCACTCATATTTATCCTTCCGGCAAAGGCTGCAACATTTTCGGGCAGGTTGTAGATGGGGTCGGCATCGCGCTGGTATTTGCTAACGGCACTTCCGCCTAATATCACACGTACTTTGCTGTTGTCGAGGGCCGTAAACAGTTGGTTCAGGTCAGCTTCCACATCTGTGCCCCTGACTGTGCCGCGGTTGTTGCGTTCAAATTTTTGCCA
>CAYTUA010000438.1:0-2553 GCA_964440855.1 uncultured Lentimicrobiaceae bacterium | reverse complement strand
ACCATGGCAGAAGTTATTGAACTGGCCTTGCTGAAGGACAAGGTGAAGAATCCTTTGCAAATTAGGCGCACCCCATGAAGAAAATCCTCATCATCCACGGCCATCCGGTAAAAGAAACTTTTATTGATTGCCTCAAAGACAGTTATAAGGATGCAGCGCAAAAAGCTGGCGCCGAAATCAGGGAAATCGTTTTGCGCGACCTGAATTTTGAAATCAATTTCAGGGAAGGCTACCGGGGAAGCCAGGCTTTGGAAGGTGATTTGACCAAAGCACAGGAAGATATCATGTGGGCAGATCATTTGGTGTTTTTTTACCCCAATTGGTGGGCTACCTATCCGGCCTTGCTCAAAGGTTTTATCGACAGGGCTTTTTTGCCGGGCTTTGCCTTCAAATACAGGAAGAGTGGCCAGCTTCCTGAACAATTGCTGCGTGGTAAAACAGCCCGTTTGGTAGTAACAATGGACACGCCTGTCTGGTATTATTATTTGGTGCAAAAGGCTCCCGGGCACCATTCCATGCGAAAGGGCATACTGGAATTTTGTGGCATTCAACCTGTTAGGATCAGCTCACTGGGCCCCATGCGCAGCTCATCCGACAAGCAACGCAATAAGTGGATAGCCCAAATGAGGAAAATTGGCCGGAAAATGATATAGTCTGCTTAATTCATAAAATATCTCGCCAAGCCGCTAAGCCGCAAAGAATAAGCAATTCAGCTGGAAATTACAGGAAATCATTTTCTTAATTGGTTGCGGCCTATTTATTATCTAATTTGTTTATTTTCAAATTTTTGCGTCTTTGCGCCTTTGCGAGATGAATTTTTCAGCATAGTTCTTATTTGCTTATATTTGCTTTAAATTTATTTTATGAGCAAGGCAAGTTTGTATCTGCTTTTGTATACGCTTTTTTTAATCAGTGTTATCTTTCTTGGAACTGCCTGTAATCAGATGCCAAAAGGGGATCAGGACCTGAAAATATTCCGTTACAATGAATCAGCAGGTATTTCGACGCTCGATCCTGCTTTTGCCAAAGATTTGCCGCATATTTGGCCCTGCAACCAATTGTACAATGGATTGGTTTCACTTGATGAGGGCCTGAATATCATCCCCGCCATTGCCAGGCACTGGACCATCGACTCTACAGCCCTCATTTACACCTTCACATTACGCGGTGATGTGTATTTTCATGAAAGTGAGGTGTTTGAAAACAAAACCAGGCTTGTAACGGCCCATGATTTCGTTTACAGTTTCAACCGAATGCTCTCTCCCGGACTTTCTTCGCCCGGAACATGGATTTTTAATCAGGTCGCCCAATCCGATGGAGCTTATGCGTTTACTGCGCTTAATGATACCACTTTGGAAATCCGTTTAGCCACTCCTTTTCCAGCCTTCTTAGGGGTATTGGCCATGACATATGCTTCGGTTGTGCCCAAAGAGGCCATCGAAATGTATGGTGCCGCTTTCAGGAACAAGCCTGTTGGTACCGGTCCATTTCGTTTTCAATACTGGAAGGAAGGGGTGAAGTTGGTTTTTAGGAAAAACCCCATTTATTTTGAAGAAGAAGATGGCACTCAATTGCCACATATTGATGCTGTTTCCATTAGTTTTTTAATCGACCGGCAGACAGCTTTCTTGGAGTTTATCAAGGAAAACCTTGATTTTATGTCGGGTATAGATGCCAGGTATAAGGACGAGCTACTAAGTCGTGATGGTCAGCTACGGAGCAAATACACTGATCGCATAAACCTTATCAGGCAGCCCTATCTGAATACCGAATACCTGGGGATCTTTATCGGAAATGCCCAAGGGGCAGATCCACAGCAGCCATTGTTGAATAAATCAGTGCGCCAGGCCATTAGCTATGGCATCGACAGGCAAAAGATGTTGCGGTTTTTGCGCAACGGCATTGGGGTGCCGGGCCATGCCGGAATGATACCTTACGGGATGCCGGGCCATGATAGTCTGGGACAATCCGGTTATTCCTATAATCCTGCCAAAGCCCGCGAGTTGCTGACTGATTCAGGCTTTGAGAAACCCCTGATTACCATCACCACAACGGCAGATTATGTGGACATTATCAAGTTTGTGCAGTCGCAGCTCAATGACATAGGTTTTGATGCACGTATGGAGGTGAGTCCGGCAGCAAGCATGCGCGAAATGCGTGCCCAGGGCAAACTGCATATTTTCAGGGCATCATGGGTGGCTGACTACCCCGATGCTGAAAACTATTTGTCCTTGTTTACGACGTCAAACTTTACGCCTGCCGGGCCTAATTACACCCATTTTACAAAAGCTGGTTTTGATAAATTGTACAACAAAGCGTTGTCAGAGACCAATCCGGGGCACCGCACGAAATTATACGCAAAAATGGACAGCCTGATGATGGCAGAAGCACCTGTGGTGGTATTGTACTATGATGAAGTGCTCCGCTTTGTTAACAAGCGGGTAACAGAGCTGGGCAGCAATCCGGTTAATATGCTTGATTTGAAGCGGGTCAGGCTTTGAGTTTGAGGGGGTTTATTTTGTGATTCTGTGAGTCAGTTAATCTGTTATTCAG
>CAYTUA010000437.1:0-2890 GCA_964440855.1 uncultured Lentimicrobiaceae bacterium | reverse complement strand
AGCCATTCGCGAAGCTATACTGGATGGCCTGATTGGAAATAATTTTGAGGAAGCCTACGCTTTGATGAAGTTGGAAGGCCAAAAGCTGGGGCTGGTATTGAAAAAGGAAATTGAAGAACCACCCATTGTAAAATCAAATAAAGAACTCCCCTTGCAGCCGTGACAAGTCCCGTTTCAGAAAAAAACTACCTAATTGTATTGGCCGGGCCAACCGCTTCGGGCAAAACAGCAACAGCGGTGAAGCTGGCCCAACATTTTAATACGGTTGTGGTTTCGGCTGACAGCCGTCAGTGCTACAAGGAGATGAAAATTGGCACGGCTGTGCCTTCCAGCACTGAGCTGAAGGCCGTCAAGCATTATTTTATCCAGAATCGATCCATCCACCAGGCTTATGATGTGGCCACTTATGAGCAGGATGTGCTTGCTTTGTTGGATAAGCTGTTTGTGCAGCACAGGGTGGTGCTTTTGAGCGGCGGTTCGGGTTTGTTTATTGATGCGGTTTGTCATGGCATTGATAATATCCCCGAAACGGATGAAAAAGTCCGTACGAGGGTGCAAAATATATATGATACAGCAGGCTTGGCAGGTTTGCAGCAACACCTTCAAAGGCTTGACCCTAAGTATTATGAGATAGTAGATAAGCGAAACCCACGTCGTTTGCAGAGGGCGTTGGAGGTATGTTTGCAAACGGGTAAAACCTTTACCTTTTACAGGAAACGGCAAACACAGGCCCGCAATTTTGAGGTGATTTGGCTGGCCTTGGAAGTGGACCGCACCGAGCTGATCAACCGGATCAATATGCGTGTAGAACAAATGATGGCCAACGGTTTACTGGAGGAGGCCCGCAAGCTTTATTCCTTTAAACACCTGAATGCATTGCAGACGGTTGGTTACCAAGAGTTTTTTGATTATTTTGACCATAGATGCAGTATGGAGGAGGCTATTGAAAATGTTAAAACCAACACCCGTCGCTACGCCAAGCGGCAAATGACCTGGTTCAGGAAAAACAAATCCTATAGCTGGTTTAAGCCAACAGACATAGAAGCAATGATTGGCAAAATTGAAAACAGCATGCTTTAGGCGTATTTTTCCAAACCAACTCAGCGTGGGTCGCGGTAAAGGTCGGTAGCCCTTCCGCCAAATGTTTCCTCAGGCCTTCTGTCGTCCACACCCGGTAAAATATTGGTACGCCCACCGATAACATATTGCCATTGGTAATTGGATAACTCCCCGATGGCATCCGAGTGTATCAGGGCAAAATCGTTGGTAACCATATCGCGTGTATAAAAAACAAATCGCTTATTACGTTGATTACCAAGCGAATAATAATGCCATATTTCGTAAGGATAGGAATTGGGTTCGTTATAGCTTTCTGTCATTTGGTTAGGTGGGCCATATTGCAGGTACACCCTGCCCCGGTCAGTGTCGTAGCCTTTTTTGGTAGGTGTTTTATAGGCAGCATTCACTTTCTGCACTTCGGCAAAGTATTCGCGCCAGGCTGCTTCGGGGGAAGCGTAATCACGGTTGAGCCAAAAATTATAGAAATATTGCTGCATGGTGGTCAGGTTGTTGTCGCGTACCAGGTTCTCAGCAAAGGCCCTTTCCATTTGGGAGGAAACGGGCGACAGGCTCTTAATAAACTCCCTCAGGGTATCAGCACTCTTGTATTGGCTTGCAAATGAGCTCGCAACATTGATGGCGGCAATGTCATTCAGATTGAATTGTATGGAGGGGTTGCTCCGCTGAAAAAACACCTTGTTAGAGGCAAGTAGCTGATTTTCGCGATTTCTTACTTCAATAACCAGGTTGTAGTTGCCAGAGGGCAATTTGGCAATATTGATGTTGTTAAGCAGGTTGTTTACCGGTTTGGCTTCCATTCGGCGCCTGAAATAAAAATCGTTTAAGGCTTTTGCTTTTTCAAATGATTCGATATAATAATTGGTCATATACTGACTGGCTTCACCCAATAAGGCGTCAGCATTATAAATTTCGCAATAAAAGGACAAGGTTTGGTGCGATTCGGGGTAAAAACCATAAACCAGGGGAATAAGGTCATAGCCGCTTTTGGAAACAATGCTTGGGGTTTCGGTTCGTTCGTATCGTTCGATAAGCTGAATGCCGGAGATGCTGATAACATCATTTGGAAAGTCGAGGGCGAAATTTTCAAAGGTGACGAAGGCATTGTTTCGTGTGTTGTTGATGTCAGCTATTTGAATTTCAAGCTGATAATCACCTGGAGCAAGGGCAAAACGCTGTTGATCAATAAAGCCAAAGTCGATGGCTGTGATATCGTCAATTTTTGGGCTTTTGAGCTCGTATTTGGTAAAATCAATAATTTCCTCGTTCTGCCTGAAGATCATGGTTATTTCAATAGCGGCCTGATATAGCCCTTCTTTATTGGGAGCAAATACCACACTATTGCCTTCAACGGCGAGGTATGTTTCTACAAAGGGACCCTCATTGGGTGCAGAAAAGGTGGCATAGGACAAATAAGCACGCAGGCTTTTTTCATTTGCCAGTCCAGTTAAAGTGACCAAAAAAACAAGGGTGATAAGAATCGTAAATTTTTTCATTTGCAGCAGTATCTGTTTGTAAATGATTGCTTTTGCCTGGTTCTAAAAACAATAAAACCTACCAAAGGGCATATACAAAGATACATTGTAATAAGCTTAAAATGCAAGTGAAATAAGTAATCGGTTAAAATTTTGAAGTTATGGGTATTAATTACAGGCACATAGCCTGAATTATTCATAAAAAGAAAAATGATTCATATATGGTTGAATAAGAGAGATTAAAAGCAATTACTGGCAAAAACTCATTTTATTTGCTTTTCGCAAGTGCTTTTACTTCAACTCATCTGCTTTGTTGCGAAAGCCTTGAAATAGAATAC
>CAYTUA010000436.1:0-11135 GCA_964440855.1 uncultured Lentimicrobiaceae bacterium | reverse complement strand
CTACATAAAATAAAAACTTGATAATTAATATAGTAGATCACCTGTTTTTGTATTGATCCCAACGGCTTGTAGCCTTGTGCCCTTGTTTCTATATCTTTGTGTGCTGATTGACTGACTGAAATATTACTTTGATTTGCTGTTCACTTTGATTTTTAACCCACCGATGCGATGGGAACAGGAAAGGGAGAAGCTCAGGGCGCAAAGACGAAAGAAACGTTAAACTTGGGTCCCTGATTTTTTTGTTAAGCGTTCCAAGTGGAACGGCAGATGGAACGGCTGAAACCCTTTATTTCATTGGGATCAGCAGGTATTTGTTCCTTGTTCCAAAAATGGAACGGTTATTTTTCAAAAACTTTTTACGCCTGATCAAAAAAAACTGTTACCCCTGTTGAAAAAGTTACCGGACAAGGGATAATGTTTGCTAAAATGTTTGTTAAACGAAAAAACCACTTACAGATATTTACCTGTAAGTGGTTGATTTTCAAGTGAACCCGAAGGGATTCGAACCCCTAACCTTCTGATCCGTAGTCAGATGCACTATCCAATTATGCTACGGGTCCAAGTTCTTTAAAATGCCCGGCGTATGCCACAAACACCTTAAAAACGGTTGCAAAGTTAATAAATATTCATTTGAATAAACGATTATTGTTGGCTAAAATTTTGCGTTTTTTAGCCTTGCGGTTTTTTTGAAATAGATTTTGATTGGTGAAAACCATCTTGCATTGAAAAAGCTAACTAAAATCAAACATTTCCAGCTGTTTCATTTGCTGCTTATACTCCGGATAGGATTTTGATATAACTTCAGGCTTAGTGGAATATTTTTATCCGGTAAAGGCACAAATATTTTAGAAATACGCCGCCATCAACAAATCCAAATGCTGAAAAGGCAGGTTGTGCATGTTGCTTATCTCGTGGTTGGTGATTTTTCCATTGAAAGAATAAACCCCTTTCCCAAATGCCCTGTCCATGCGAAGCAGGTTTTCCACACCCCCCATCTCTCCTATTTGCTGTAGTATAGGCCCAAAAAAATTACTCAGTGAATAACTGGCAGTACGTGGCACTTTTGAAGCTATATTGGGCACGCAATAGTGGGTTACATCATACATTTTGTATACCGGATTTTGATGGGTTGTCGGTTTAGATGTTGCAAAACAGCCTCCCTGATCAATGCTCACGTCAATGATCACCGATCCTGCTTTCATTTTCTTTACCATTTCGTCCCCAATCATAAACGGAACGAGCCCTTCACTGGCATGCTTGGCCGCAATGACAACATCAGCTGTACTTAGTGCATTTTCAAGCAACTGCGATTGCAGAACCGAGGTGAAAATCCTATTGCCCAAATGGGTTTGCAGGCTCCGCAATTTATACATGGAATTGTCAAACACCTTTACGAGTGCACCCATACCAAGCGCCGTGCGGGCAGCATATTCGGTAACAGTGCCAGCACCAATAATCACCACCTCGGTAGGCGCAATCCCAGGAAATCCACCCAGCATAACACCTTTGCCATATTCAGGATGGCAGAGGTATTCAGCTGCTATCATGATGGATGCATTGCCAATTATTTCGCTCATTGAACGCTTAAGCGGCATGGTTCCTGTTTTATCCTGAATATTTTCAAAAGCAATGGCGATTACTTTTTGTGCCATCAGATTTTCAAAATATTCTTTGGTGCGCGAAGGTGCCTGAACAGTAGACATGATCGCACGGTTCTTCTGAAGCATCTCGATTTCATCGGGCATGGGGGGCGCTATCTTAAGCACGATATCTGCGCCAAAAACACTGGCCTTTTCATTGGTGATTTCAGCTCCGGCTTCGGCATATTCATAATCTGAAAAATCCGATTTCAGTCCGGCAGAAGTTTCCACCAATATACGATGTCCATGGTCAACAAGTGGCTTAATGGCTTCAGGAACCAAACCAATACGGTTTTCATTTTTTGATTGCTCGCGCGGAATGCCAATAATCAAGCTGTTCTTTTTCGTTGCCGTTTCAAGGGTTTCCTCCTTGGGAAGCATGGATTCGCCCGAAGAAAACCGTAAATATTGTTTGCCCTCAACCATGTGTGGTATTCATTTTTCAATATATGTATCTTATTCACAACGAATTATCCTGGTTTCTGTATCAGGAATTACATTGATGAACACTTTTACGCAATTTTCGGGCAATAGTTGCTCAATTTTTTCGGGCCATTCTATTAAGCAGTATGAAGGACTGTAAAAGTAATTTTCATAACCTATATCGAAAGCTTCCTCTATTTTGTTGATGCGGTAAAAGTCAAAATGATAAACAGACTCCCCATCAGCTGTAATGTATTCATTTACAATTGAAAATGTAGGACTGTTTACTTCATCCTTAACGCCCAACCCGCGACAGATTGCTTTAATTAGGGTGGTTTTTCCTGCACCCATCTGCCCATAAAAGGCAAACACATTGCTTTTTTGTTTCAGTTTGAGTAATTCGGACGCTAATTGGTTAAGGGCATCTAAGCTTTCGATACGAAATTCCATCAAGCCTTGGGTTTAAGCGTTATAACAGGAATCAAGATTTCCTGCATGGATATACCGCCATGCTGAAATGTATTGCGGTAATAGTTCACATAATGGTTGTAGTTATTCGGGTAGGCGAAAAAGTCGTTGGCTCGGGCAAACACCCAGGCCGTGCTCACATTTGCCCTTGGCAGGAAAGCATCTTCTGGGTTTTTAACCTCGAAAACTTCCTTGGCATTGTATTTCAAACTTCGTCCATATTTGTACCTGAGATTGGTGTTTACAGTGCGATCTCCGAGAATTTTCACCGGATCTTTCACATAAACCGATCCATGGTCGGTGGTAATGATAAGTTGCTGCTTTTTCTGTGCTATATAGCGGATTATATCATACAGGGACGAGTGTTCAAACCACGATTGCATCAATGATCGGTAGGCTGCCTCATCCTCAGCCAGTTCGCGTATCATATCCATTTCGGTGCGTGCATGCGACAACATGTCAATAAAATTGTAAACGATTACGTTTAACCTGTTTTCCAAGAGGTTGGGCAAGTTCTCTACCAATCTTTTCCCTGCATTCAGGTTCAGGATTTTGTTGTATGAATACTTGATGTTTTTTCCAAAACGCTTGAGCTGCTCCCCCAACAGTTCTGATTCAAATTGATTTTTTGTTCCTTCTTCTTCTTCGTCTGTCCAGTAGTTGGGATATTTTTTTCTGATTTCACCTGGCATAAGCCCGGCAAACAAGGAATTTCGGGCGTATTGGGTGGTTGTCGGCAATATACTGTAGTAAATTTCATCCTGTTCCACGCGGTAGTACTCCTCAATCAAGGGCTGAATGGCTTTCCATTGGTCATAGCGTAAATTATCGATCACCAACACAAAAAGAGGGTTCTCCCCATTTTTATCAAGATATGGCAACACCTTGTCCCGAAACAAGGTATGCGACATGATGGGCTTGGCATCTGTTTTCCCACCAACCCAATCCAGGTAGTTATTTTCAATAAACTTGGAAAACACGGTATTGGCTTCATCTTTTTGCATCCGCAAAACCTGAATGATGCCATCGTCTTTTGATTTCTCCAGCTCAATTTCCCAGCGAACCAATTTTTTATACACATCTGTCCATTCCTGAAAATTCAAGCGGTTGCTGAGTTCCATACCAATATTGCGAAACTCTTGCTGATACGACAGGGTGCTTTTTTCACTTACCAATTTCTTATTCTCCAGGTTTCGTTTCAGCGAAAGCAATATTTGGTTGGGCTTCACAGGTTTTATCAAATAATCGGCAATATTGGAACCGATAGCATCTTCCATAATCGACTCTTCTTCACTTTTTGTAATCATAACAACCGGAAGATTCGGAAAGTCGTTTTTAATTTTTTCAAGCGTTTCAATCCCGGAAAGACCGGGCATATTTTCATCCAGAAAAACAATGTCAAATGGCCGCGACAGAACCAAATCAAGCGCTTCATCACCGTTGTTTGTGGTGACCACTTCATAACCTTTTTGTTCTAAAAAAATAACATGAGGCTTCAGGATATCGATTTCATCATCGGCCCAAAGAATACTAACTTTTTCCATATTTGACATTTTAAAGGGGTTTAATGAGGGTAGAGTAGAACCGATAAGTATTACTTTTGTATCATTAATGCCCAAAAGGGCAAATATATTGCCCGTCATTAAAACTATTGATACAAATTTAACAATATTTATGCCCAGCAGCAGGCCCAATAAAAAGAAAATCTTCAATGATCCGGTTTATGGCTTTGTGAGTATTCCCGATGAACTGCATTTTGATATTATAGAACATCCTTATTTTCAGCGATTAAGACGGATTAAACAATTAGGACTAACCCACCTGGTTTATCCTGGCGCCTTGCACACCCGCTTCCAGCATAGCTTGGGGGCCATGCACCTGATGCAATATGCCATTGGTGTACTTAGATCAAAGGGCCACGCCATTACTGCTGAAGAAGCACAGGCAGCTTCCCTTGCCATCTTGTTGCACGACCTGGGCCATGCACCTTATTCGCACACACTGGAGAAAGCCATAGCCCATCACATCTCGCATGAAGAATTGTCCATCTTGTTTATGCGCCGGTTGAATAAAATCTTTCATGGACAATTGGACATGGCTATGGCTGTTTTTGATGGAAGTTATCCCAAAAAGTTTCTGCATCAATTGGTTTCAAGCCAATTGGATATGGATCGCATCGATTATTTGAAACGTGACAGTTTTTTTTCCGGTGTTTCGGAGGGAACAATCAGCGACGAGCGATTAATCCGCATGCTTGATGTAGTTGATGATAATCTGGTGGTGGAAGCCAAAGGTATTTACTCGGTGGAAAAATTTATCATTGCCCGCCGCCTGATGTATTGGCAGGTTTATTTGCACAAAACCGTTTTAGCAGCAGAGTTTATGCTGATGAATGTACTGAAACGCGCCAGGCAATTAACCCAATCAGGTGTTGCACTTTTTACCAGCCCTGCCCTTAGTTTTTTTTTAGAACATGACCTGAATACATCCGAACTTGAAAAGCATGAAACTGCGCTCGACTATTTTGCTGCCCTGGACGATTTTGATGTCTTATTTGCACTCAAAATGTGGACAAATCATCCGGACAAGACACTTGCATTTCTGAGTAAAAGTATTGTGAACAGAAATCTTTTTAAGGTAGAATTGAGCAACGAGGATTTTGATCAGGATTATATCATGGGACTGAAAAGTAAGATTTCCTCCGAATTTATGGATTTCGATCAGGCTACTGAGTTTCTTTTTATTCACGAGTCCACTTCCAACAACGCATACAATCCAGGCCATTCCAGCATCAACATTTTATTCAAGAATGGCGAAACTGTGGATATTTCGCAGGCATCCGATCAATTGAATATTTCCATGCTGGCCAGGCCAGTGGTAAAAAACTTCATTTGTTACCCCAAAACAAACAGCTAAAATATCAACCTATAAGCAATATGCACCAACACTTTTAATGATATGGAATTTACAGCCAAACAAATCGCAGAACTACTAAAAGGTAAAGTTGATGGAAATCCGGAGACGATTGTTTCCTCCATTGAAAAAATTGAAGAAGGAAATGACAAAAGCCTGAGTTTTCTGGCCAACCCCAAATACACACCTTTTATTTATACAACCAAATCAGCAGTTGTGATTGTGCAAAATGATTTCAATCCCGAAAAACCGGTACCAACGCTTATACGGGTTGCGGATGCCTATGCGGCTTTTGCGCAATTACTCGAAATCTATCAGCAGTTGACCACTGACAAAAAAGGAATTGCCGAGCTCGCCTTCACTGCTGATGATGCCATTTTAGGCAAGGATATCTACGTGGGCGAATTTGCTTATGTTGGTTCCCGAACCAAAATCGCAGATCAGGTTAAAATTTACCCACAGGTTTTTATTGGTGACAACTGTCGGGTAGGTCATGGCACCGTGATTTATGCAGGGGCAAAAATATATGCAGGAACCATCATAGGTGCCAATTGTATTATTCATGCAGGTGCCGTAATTGGCAGCGATGGCTTTGGGTTTGCCCCACAAGCAGACAATCAGTATAAAAAAGTGCCCCAAACAGGCTATGTTGTCATTGAAGACCATGTGGAAATAGGTGCCAATACTACCATTGACAGGGCTACGCTCGGAACAACCACTATTCGCAAAGGAGTGAAGTTGGACAACCTGGTTCAAATTGCCCACAATGTAGAAATTGGCGAAAACACCGTGATTGCTGCACAAAGTGGCGTCAGCGGATCTACCAAAGTAGGACGCAATTGTATGTTTGGCGGACAGGTTGGCCTTGCGGGTCATATTCAAATCGTTGATGGGGTTAAATTGAACGCACAATCCGGTGTGCCCTCAAGTATCAAAAACGAAGACCAGGCCTTTATGGGCTCCCCTATCATGCCGATGAAGGATTTTATGCGGGCCTTTATCCATTTCAAACAACTGGACAAATTAGCTAAACGCTTGCAAGAGCTTGAGCAAAAAGTAAATAGCATGCCCAATCAGCCCTAAGCAAAGCCTTAACAGTAATTTCTTTACTTTTGCCAAAATTTTTTTTACAAATTTACCTGCATATACATTTATGGCCGAAAAGCAAACAACGATTACCAGATCAGTTAGTGTTGAAGGCACCGGCTTACATACCGGACAGCAAGGAAAACTTACATTTCATCCGGCAAAAGCCAATCATGGCGTAAAATTCAGGCGCATCGATCTGGAGGGTAAGCCGGTGATTGATGCATTGATTGAAAATGTGGTGGACACCTCCAGGGGTACCACCATAGGTGTAAATAACGTGCGTATATATACCATTGAGCATGTGCTCGCTACGCTGACAGGTTTTGGCATCGACAATGTGCTGATTGATCTGGACATGGAAGAAATCCCCATAAAAGACGGAAGCGCATACTATTTTGTAAAAGCCCTGGAAGAAGCGGGCTCTACCACACTCGATGCCAAACGGGATTATATTGTGATCACGGAGGAGATCAAGCTGGTTGATGAGGAAAAAGGCTTTGAAATGAGCATCATGCCAGCAGATAACTTCATGCTTGATGTAGAAATAGACTATGGCACTGAAGTATTGAATGTGCAGCATGCCAGTTTAACCCACATCAAAGATTTTAAAACCGAGATCGCCCCTTGCAGGACATTTGTGTTTTTGCACGAATTGGAGTACCTGCTCCAAAACAACCTGATTAAAGGAGGCGACCTGAGCAATGCCATTGTTTTTGTGAACCGCAAAGTGAGCCAACAAGAACTTGACCGCTTGGCTGAATTGTTTGAGAAACCCAAGGTAAAAGTAAAAGATGAGGGTATCCTCAACAACCTCGACCTGCATTTTGAGAACGAACCAGCCCGTCACAAATTATTGGACATAATCGGCGACCTAAGTTTGTTGGGGAAGCCCATCAAAGGACATGTAAAAGCCAAACGCCCCGGACATTTTGCCAACACCCAATTTGCCAGATTAATAAAAGAAAAATTTAAAAATATAGCAATGAACATCAAACCACCATTCGATATTTTTCAGCCACCAGTTATTGATATTATGGGCATTCAAAAGATTATACCACACCGCCCGCCATTTTTATTGGTTGATAAAATTCTGGAAATCACAGACCAATACATAGTTGGATTAAAAAACGTGACCATGAATGAGCCGTTTTTTGTTGGTCATTTTCCACAGGAACCTGTTATGCCTGGCGTCCTGCAAGTGGAAGCCATGGCTCAAACGGGTGGCATTTTTGTATTGCACACAGTACCTGATCCTGAAAACTACATCACTTATTTTCTAAAAATTGATGATGTAAAATTCAGGCATAAAGTTGTTCCCGGCGACACCATCATATTTGTACTTGAATTGACTGCACCTGTCCGGCGGGGTATATGCAATATGAAAGGCATCGCTTACGTTGGTGATAAGGTGGTTACAGAAGGTACCCTGATGGCACAAATCGCAAAAAAATAGGCCAATCTTTTAATTCTTTGTTATGAATCAACCTTTAGCGTACGTACATCCACAGGCTAAAATCGCCAACAATGTTGTTATCGAACCCTTTGTAAACATCGAAAAAAATGTTGTCATCGAAGAAGGCACCTGGATAGGTTCCAATGTGACCATTATGGAGGGTGCCCGTATCGGTAAAAACTGCCGTATATTTCCAGGAGCTGTAATCTCAGCCATACCCCAGGACCTGAAATTTGCAGGTGAAGATACCTTGGTGCGTATTGGAGACAACACAACAGTGCGCGAATTTGCAACAATCAACAGGGGAACCAAGGCCAATTGGGAAACTGTAGTTGGAAAAAATTGCCTTTTAATGGCCTATGTGCATGTGGCCCACGACTGCATCATTGGGAACAATGTTATCCTGGCGAATGCTTGTAACCTGGCGGGGCATATACGCATAGATGATTTCGCTATTATTGGTGGATTGGCAGCAGTGCATCAGTTTGTGCAAATTGGGGCCCACTCCATGATTTCTGGTGGTGGTATGGCACGCAAAGATGTGCCTCCATTTACCAAGGCCGGACGCGAGCCGCTTTCCTATATTGGTGTAAATTCAATTGGGTTGCGCCGGAGGGGCTTTAGCGAAAAGCGAATCAATGCCATACAAAATATTTATCGCATTATTTACCTGAAAGGTTACAACGTTTCTCAAGCAATCAGTTTTATCGAAGCCAATGAGCCCGTTACACCCGACCGTGACGAAATCTTGAGCTTTATTGCCAATTCCACGCGTGGCATTATGAAAGGATATGGAAAATCAAAAGAAAAGGAATAAAGACTGACACATTTAACAGGAACCAACCAAATGATTGGTCTTGCATTTTTTTATGTCAAGGGTTTTCATCAACTGCTGTCACGTTCTCCCGCCTCTTTTTTCTAAATGGGTATATAGCTGAAAATCTTCTTAAAAATCGTTTCTCAAAATTCCAGAAAAATCGGAATTGCCCGAAAATAAATCCATAAAAAAGCAATAAAACCTGGTAAATAGGCATGATAATCACGATAGAAAGAAGTATGCGATAAAAAATGGAAATATCTTTGGTAATGCCTAACAAATCAAAGACCCAGGTCCTTACATAGAGAATGGAAAAACCAGTAGTAGCAAAAACAAGCATAATCAATAAAAACTGCCAAAAACTGCTGACACCCCAGCGTTTCTTCAACTTGTCGTAAATAATTTTGATTTTTCCCATAAGCAATCCGGACGCAAAAGTAGCAATTTCGTTGTATCTTTATCCAAAAATATTTTCATGAAAAGCATCCTTGATTATCTGAAGCCTTTGAGTGGCCTGATTGTGTTCGGATTTATGGCTTGGTACTTCTCTGATATTACCACCTATATCGTTATTGCAGCTGTATTATCTTTATTGGGTAGGCCGCTGGTGAAGTTTTTTATGGTGTTCCATTACCGCCATTTCAGGCTTAATAAAACCATAGCTTCTGCTTTAAGCCTGATTACCATGCTGCTGATTCTATTTGTGTTTATCCTGTTTATTATTCCCCTGGTACAAATTCAAGCAAGGATTATCTCACAAATCGACATTGCAGAAGTGACCAATTATTTCAGCAATACCATCCAGAAAACAAATACTTTCCTTGTTAACAACAATGTAATTGAACCCGATAAAAGCATTAGTTTGTTAATTGAAGATCAATTGAATAAATTAATTGAAACGATACTTTTTACAAACTTTTTTTCCTATTTGCTAAGCGCAACTGGCTCGATCATGTTGGGCATATTCGTGATACTGTTTCTCACATTCTTTTTTCTTAAGGATGAAAACCTGCTCAGAAGTATTTTACTGGCCATCACCCCCGATAAATATACAGAAGACGTTAAAAAAGTTCTCACAGATTCAAGGGTTTTGCTCACACGCTATTTCTTGGGTATACTACTCGAATTGGTTTCTATGATGACGCTCATTACGATAGGCTTAAGTATGTTTGGCATTGTAAACGCCATTATCATTGGATTTTTGGGTGGCTTGATGAACATTATCCCCTATCTGGGCCCAATTATAGGTGCCAGCATAGGAGTGATAATTGGAGGAATTTCGGTGCTTAGCCTGGGGTATTACGATCAACTATTACATACGATCCTCATCATCATTGGCACATTTGCAGCTGCCAACACCATTGATAACACCCTGCTGCAACCATTGATATACTCAAAAAGTGTTAAGGCGCACCCAATCGAAATTTTTCTGGTCATTATCCTTGCCGGAAAAATGGGTGGCGTGGTGGGAATGATTATCGCCATTCCTACTTATACCCTTATCAGGGTAGTCGCGAGACAATTCCTGAGTCAGTTGAAATTTGTTAAAGTACTTACAGAAAGTCTGCAAGTTGAAAACAGCAAGGAAAAGGAGAATTAATTTGCATTCATTGCATCAGTTATTTAGTATATTGATCACCAATAGATTAAATTTACTTTGATTATTAACATTTTTTTCTTATCTTTGTCGGAAACAACATTATTTAAACAAATTATTAACCTTTAAAAATTAAATATTATGAGTAGCAGTGGATCAAAAATGATTATTTCTTTCGGAACCGGAATGTTAATTGGCGCCGTAGCAGGTGCAGTTGCAGGTGTTTTATTTGCACCTGAAAAAGGCACCGAAACGAGAAAAAAAATCAGTGATAAAACAAAAAATCTTCAGAAAGACCTGACAGAGAAAATTGATAGCCTCCGCGAAACGATCGAAACAAAAATGTCGGAAGCTATGCCTCAGCAAGCTGCAGATAAGAAAGCTTCAAAAGCAGTTTAGCCTAACGGCTTTTTTTGTAACTATTAATGAGAATTAAAGTAAAACCAACAACAAACTTTGAGTCGGCCAGTGTGCCGGCCAAAGTTTTTTTTTAGGAAATTTGTATTACCTAAACCCTACCCCATGATACAGGAAGAACTAACCAGGCCGATTAAGAATTATGGAGAAGCCCTTAATGACCTTGTAAACCTCCGCATCAACCTGATCGGACTGCAAATCAGTAAGCGTCTGGCAGATTTCGCCACCAATCTGATCAGTGCTGTTTTGTTGGCTGGTTTGCTCGCGTTGATTATTGTCATGCTTTCCTTTGCCTTTGTCTTCTGGTACGGAAGCTCA
>CAYTUA010000435.1:0-8810 GCA_964440855.1 uncultured Lentimicrobiaceae bacterium | reverse complement strand
AAAACTGTAGTTCAAACAGTTAAAATCATGATATACAGTCCCTCCCCCGCTGATGCGCCGAATGACCGGAATATTGTTTTCCAGTAAAAAACGACGGTTAATCTCTGATAAGGCTTGCTGGTGCTTGCCCACAACCACACAGGGTGTATTTCGCCAAAGCATGCATATATCTTCCTTTAAGTGCCTCAAAATAAATTCGTCAGCAGCAATATTAAACCAGGGGTCGAAACTATTTTTTTTTACCAACAACATCTGTACACAGAAAGGAATATTTCCGCAAAACTACTACAATAAGAGCATATGGCAATTCATAGCTTTTTTTGGGCTTTGCCATACCTGCCGCTCTGAATGGTTTTATTATGCCACTACCCAGGTATATCTTTGATATACTGTTTTATGCAAGTGTGGCCCAGTGGTTTTCTTTCGTTAGTTGGGTCGGCACAAAGGCTATTAAGGTAAGAGAAACTCCAATTCAAAATCAGGCATGCCACCGCTATATGTGCATACTTTTGCGGCATAGGCTGTGGCTTCACGGTGGATTAGGCGGATGTCCTTGTTGTGAAGCAAGCCCACTACCAAAGCAGCCGTGAAAGAATCGCCGGCCCCTATGGTGTCAATTGCTTCTATCTGTGGTACATTGAGGAATGAAACCATATTTGGCCTGATCAACAGGCTGCCTTTTGCACCCATTGTAAGAGCAACGAGCCGCAATTGGTACGTCCCCATCAGCTGCCTGCACATATTTTCTGTATCACCATGTAAACCAAGTATTTTGCTTATAATATCCAGTTCTTCATCATTCAATTTGACAACATTTGCCATTTGCAGGGATTTCATTAAAACACCTTCTGTGAAATAGTGCTGTCGTAGGTTGATGTCGAACACCTTTAGTGCATGTGGTTGAGCAGTATCCAATGCCAGTTCAATGGATTTTTTCGAAACTGACGATCTTTGGGCAAGCGAGCCGAAACATATTGCATCTGCCTTCGAAACCCAATCAAGGGCATCAGCCGATGGGGCAATGAAATCCCAGGCAATATCTTCGTGGATTGTATAGGCCGGGATACCTTTTTCCAGGTTGATGCTTACGTATCCTGTTTGTTTTTCAACGGTATTGAGAAAAAGAGCAATGCCTTTATCATGAAGGAATTGTGAAATTTCCGAACCGTTTTCGTCTTTGCCCACACCGCTTATGAGTGCCGTATTTGCCCCGAGCTTGTTAGCGTGGAAACAAAAGTTTGCCGGCGCACCTCCCGGTTGCTTGCCGGTTGGGACCATATCCCAAAGCACTTCGCCTATTGCTGCAATCCGCTTTCCGTTTGTCATTATATTGGTGGTTCTAAGGTGTTGTTGGGGTTATATTCGGTTTGGTTTAGCTTCTGCAATTGGCTTTCTGTAGGTTTGTAAAAATAGTTTAGCACAAACCCTATCATCAGTATCCCGGCGTAGGCTGTTGCGAGCATAAATCCATATTTGGCATCCGCACCAAATAAATCGCTTATAATGCCCATTGAAAGTGGGCCAAGAGCTGCGCCGGCGGCTGTAAAGAAAAGGATGATACCTGCAATGGAACCGTGTTTGTCTTTTGGAAAACAACTGATCCCTTTTGAGTTGATCGTTGGGTAAATTACCGACATGAATAAGCCTGTTAAAGGAAGCATGATAGCAGCTGTTTGCGGATATACCATACTGCTGGCAAAAAATATGAAAATGAGGATGCCCGAAACGCTTAAAACGGCATCCCAGCGCAGTACCTGTAGCATCCAGGCACCTAAGAACCGGCCTACTGCCCTCAACACAAAGAAAATGGGAAGGGCATAGGTTACTATAAAGGTGAAGGAGCCATCATATGAAGTAAATAGTGTTGGCATCCAAACGTAAATGGCGGCCTCAATGGTAACATAAAAGAATGCTGCCAACGAAAAACCAAGCGCAAATGGATTTTTGGCCATTTTCAGGGTCCTACCAACATTGATAGCTTCGTTGTTAGAGGCAGGCCTTATGTTTGCCGGGTATTTTACAGCGATTGCGATTGTGATCAATAGCAGGCTGATGCCGGCAGCAATCACGTACAACCATTTCCATTGAATATGTTGTCGCAGCAGGTAGCTTACCAGAAAGGGGCCGATAATGGCACCTACACCAAAAAAGCCTTCAACGGTATTCATGGTAGTTGTATGCTGTTTGGTCGAGTTGGAAATATCGCCGATGAGTGCCAGTGCGCCTGTACGGAAAACCCCTATTGCTGCCCCTGCAACAACCAATAGTGCAAGGAAAAATCCAAAGCTGTTGCCCGCCATAAACAGGGATGAACTTATGCCAAAAAAGGCCAGGCCGATGATTATGGTGCTTTTGCGTCCTATTTTGTCGGCCAGGAATCCAAGAAAAATTCCGGCAAATGCCATTGCAATCATTGGGCCATAATGGAAAAGCCCGGCAGCGGTCATGCTCAGCCCGAACTCCTTAATGATCTCCGGAATGATCACCCCAACGGCATCCGTTGTCATGGCAAACATCATAAACATAAAATAAGTAAGCAGTTTGATGGCCGTATTGCCGGATTTCGCTTTTGGTTCCATAAGTGTGGTTTTTGATTGGTGCTTTTATTACAGTTTAATTTGGTATATGCCTTCTGATTGTGAAAACCCGATATGCATATCATCGGCTTCAAGGTTGATTTCGAGGATTGCCCAGTCATCTGCATTTCGCCATTCCATTTTCAAAAGTAAGTGGTTACTTTCGATCAGACTGAATTCCCCATCAAAAGCAGGGTGCATGTTCCTTGCCCTTATAAGCTCGATTAGCTTTTTAACGACCGGTTTTTTTATGCCGGAGGTGATTTCATCTTTTGAAAAGTAGTGCCTGTTGATATCACGTCCCACCCGGGTTTTTGCCAAAAGTTCCATATCATTATTTTGGGCCAGCAAACCTACATAGTATATTTGTGGTATTCCGGGAATAAAAAGTTGTATTGCACGTGCCATAAGATACGCCTTATCGTTGCCGCCAAGGGCATCGTAATATGTGCAGTTAACCTGATACAAGTCAAGGTTTGAGGCTGCAGCTCCGGTAGCTTTCAGGCTCTCGCCATTGCTGTTGGTATGAATTTTTTCAACAATGGCATTGAGTTGGCTATCGTTAATGAGACCCGGCTTGTTGCCTTCGGAAGCAACATCCACAATGCCAATTCCATCATGTGTGTCCAGTACAGTGAAAGCATTTTCCGGCCTGATTTTAATCCAGTTTTTCAGATTGGCCGCATTGCGGTTGAACAGGGTGTCCATCACCAGGACCGGCAAGGCAAAATCATACACATAATCCACTTTTTTTGCAATTTCAATTTGAGTGAGGTAATGTGAATGGATTTCGACCAGAGCTTTAATGCCTTTTTCGCGTGCTTTGTTGCTAAGTTGTGCAATAAAATCGAATGTTTCATCAATCATAAAACAACTGCTACCAGGTTTCTTTATTGCATAACCGGCTGCATCGAGCCTGATCATTTTAATACCGGATTGTTGAAAAACTGACAGGATACTGTCAAGATAGGCTTTACCCATATTGCTATGTACATCAATATCAATTTGATTGCTGGTAAAAGTTGTCCACATTAGTTTTGAAGTGCCATTGGCAAAAGTGAATGCGGTGAAAGGCAATCCCGGTCTGGGCCGGTATATTTTCAGTAAATCAGCTTCGGGGGCCCCTTTGCCAAAAACCTTCCCATAGCTCAGAAACAAATCCGAAAATTTGGATTCCTTTCCGTTTTCAATAAAATCTTTGAATTGTGGTGACTTTGCCGAGATATGGTTTACGATCAAATCGGCCATAATTTCAACTTTATTGCTAAGGGTGCCAATATCGGCCCACGACCCTAATCGTGGGTCAACCGAAAGATGATCAATGGGATCAAAACCTGCATCTTCACCATCAATTGGATAATAAAATGGCAATATATGAACACCACCAAATAGCTCTTTCAATTCGCCTTCAAACAAGCTGGTTAAGCCGTGGACATCTTTACTGCCAAAACGGTCCACATAGGTTATCAATTGTACTTTGTTTGTCATATTACAGAAGCATAAAAGCAGGGGAGGCAGGAAACCACCTCCCCCGAATGAGAAAACTACAATTCATTAAAATGTGTATGTAAGCGTAGCGGTTGTGGCGCGGCCTGTAATTGGCCTGGCCCTCAAATAATTGACGCTTCCATTAACGAAGGGGTCCCCCTCCATTTCGGTGAACCCGAGTGTGTTGCTTATGTTGTTAGCGTTTAATCTGATGTTCAGTCCACGGGCAATATTGTAACCAACAAAGGCATTCATATAAACAAAACCAGGCAGCACCACTTCATTGTCATCCTGTGCATATACCTTGGTAATGCCTATGAAGCTTAAACCTAAGGCGGCTTTTCCGTTGGCGAATGAATAGGATGGGTTGATATTGTACATAAGGTCCGGCACCCTTCTTGGCACGTTTCCTTCCTCATCGGCATTCAGGCTCTCTTTTATTTTAGCTTTTGTAAAAGTAGCCCCTGCTAAGATGTTGAAGCTTTTGAAGTTCGCGTTAACTTCCGTTTCCAGTCCGTAGGTGTTGAAGGTTTTATTGATGGCTTTTCCAAACTCTTCGTTTTGCTCTGATATTTCGGTGTAAAAACCTGTTGCAATCAGGCTGTATTTGTTTGACCTGTATTTGAAACCAACTTCACCCTGGTTAATCTGATCGGCACTAAGCCCCTCAATTGTATTTCCATCAGCAGTAATAAAGGGTGAATAGAGCAGCCTGTCAGCATTGGCACGTCCGCCGTTGCTATACCTTGCATAAAGTGCTTTGGTTTGGTCAAGTTTGTAATTGGCCCCCACCGAGTAGGAAACATAACTAAAATTATAGTTTACAAGGTTGGGATTGGCATTGTCGAGCAAACTAACGCTTTGTTCTGTTGGGGCAATGTTACCATCGCCATTCACATCAACAGCGGCCTGGTAATTGTTCAGGTAGGTTCCCACGGCTGTTCCAAAAACGTAGCGGATACCGGCATCAAGCACAAGTTCATCGGTGACATCAATTTCCGCATTGAAATATGGGGCGTCAATGGTATAAGCCATATCGTAACCGCGTGTGCAGCAATTGCCCCAAAAGGGTACACCATAGGCTGTTAAGCCATTGTTTGAATAAAAGGAGTTATCCGCGCTTTCGATGTTCATTAACCTTGGCCCGTTTTCGCCCCCCACGTCTGTAAGATAGGTTTGCCAGAGCCAAGTCATCGCAATTTTTTGATAGGCTTTGTAATATCCTGCGGTAAGCCTTGCAATGCCCAAATCTTTTGTAACAAAAATATCATTTGTAAAGTTGCTAAGGTCGGTCATTTCCACGTCAAAAGTATGGACCCGCATTAACAAACCATTTCCGTTAAGGCCTGAAATTTCAGCTGCCGTAAGCGGTTTGCCTGCATTTAGGCCATTGGCATAGCTAAGGCTGTAACCATCACCGGCTATATCGGTGGCAATTGCATCAGCTTGAGCAACCTGCGCAGGGAAAGGGGAGTTAAATGTACCTGAAATATTTGCCAAACGGCCACGTTGCATGATGTGCCAGCCATTACCAAGGTCGAACCTGAATTCAGTTCCTACTGAAAGAACTTCGGGGCGCATGCCATCGGCGATGTTGCTTGTGCGGTTGTTGCCTTTTCCATCAACACCACTAAGCATCAGGAAACTTGAACTTTGTAGCGTGTGCTGGGTCAGGTCGAAACCTTCAATTGATTCATAAACCGGGCTATCAGCATTTCCGGTAGCTTTAACGGGCATTGGCATATAGCTAATGGTTTTGTCATTCAAATACTTGAAATAAACACGCGCATAACCTTTGTCGAACTGCTTGGTAAGATTGGCCTTTATTTGTCCACCCTGATTGGCTGTATAACCAGGGTTCCGTGAGCCTTCGCCATTGCGGAAAAAGCCGCCAATATGAAACCTTGTGCCATTACCTAAGGGCGAACCATATTCAAAATCAGTACGTAACGAACGGTAATCCATGCCCAGGCTAGTGGCAATTGTACCTCCGGCAACGGTGCCTGTTTGGCTGATAAAGTTAATTATACCGGCGGGCGAGTTGCTTGCCAATGTAGAAGCAGAGCCACCTTTAATGGCCTCGATACGGTTAACGGTAAGATCAGACCGGAGAAATATGTCGGCATTTCCGAAGGAAATATCACCAAATTGCAACACAGGCAATCCGTCTTCGTGAAGTTGAAGGAATTTTGACCCCCCCGAAGCTACCGGTACGCCCCGAACGGCAATGTTGGCATTTCCTTCACCGCCGGATGATTCAACCCTGATACCTGGTATCGCTTTAAAGATTTCTGCGGTAGTTTGAGCACCAAACTCCTGGATAAATTTTGGTTTCAGCGAGGTTAGCGCAACGCTCGACTCAAGGGCTGATTTCTGGTTAACTACACCCGTTACCACAACCTCGTCGAGCCCAAGTGCATCGCTTGGCAACTCAAAATCAATTGTGGCGGTTTCGCCGGGTTTAACTGTAACTGACGCTTCAACAGAAGAATAGCCTACATAGGAAGCAATTACTTTGTAAGTGCCCGGCTTAATGCCTTCGAGCAAATAAATGCCCGATAAATCAGTTGTTGTTCCGATTAGGGTGCCTTTTACCACAATGGTGGCCCCAATAAGGGTTTCATTTGTGGCACTCTCCTTTACCGTCCCGGTAAGTTCCCCTGATTGCTGTGCAAAGCTTTGCAGAACACCTAAGCAGAAGAGAAAAACAAACAGTAGATGTGTTTTTTTCATGTTAATGATTTTTTTGTGAATGATTTAGTTTTTTTTAAACATTCCCTTTAGCGGGATTTTTCGGTTCAAAAATAGATTAAGAAATTGTTAATTATACATCGTTAAGTATTGTTTATCAATGTATTTCAACTCAAACGTTTTCGCAATCGTTTTCGCAAACGTTTGTGGTTGATAAGTTTTTTTGATGATTTTCCTTTTCGTTCATTTCAAAGCATTGTTGTACGGCATAATTCAAGAATACAGCTTTTTTTGAGGTAGTCTTCTCACTACTTTCAAGGAGACAGGATTTTAGTTTCCCGTAGGGGTAAATATCGTTGGTGTGCATTGTAAGAAATGCTATTGTTTAAAAATCCCTGAGGGGTCGTTCTGGAATTATTAAAAGTCAGATAAAATGATTCCGCGACATAGGCTTAGATTTCGGGAGGTTTTGTATTTTTACCAACGAAAATGACGCTTATTTTATGTACCTTTTCCCAGAAAACCAATAAAGCAAGATGGCGAAAGCACATTCAGCAACAATAAAAGACATTGCGAAATTATCCGGGGTTTCGGTGTCAACTGTCAGCAGGGCCCTAAAAGGGCATCCCGACATTAGCCCAGACACATGCGATAAAATCAAAAGTATTGCCGAGCTCCTTAAATACCGTCCCAGCCAAGTTGCTATATCACTTAGGTTGAAAAAAAGCAATGTGATTGGTATACTGTTACCGAAGATATACAGTTTTTTTTACCCAACAGTTGTCAATGGGATTGAAGAGGTTGCAAACATGCATGGCTACCACCTGATGATATTGCAATCAAGCGAAAACTATCAAAAAGAAGTGGACAATGCCGGTATTTTTCTGGCCAATGGCGTTGATGGTGTACTGGCAACAGTTTCGAGGCAAACAAAAAGTTTCGAGCATTATCAGAGTATCATTGATGCAGGTATCCCTGTTGTTTTTTTTGACCGTGTTCCGGCTTTCCCCATGGGGGATATGGTACTGATTGATGATGTAACAGGGGCATATCAGGCAACAAAACACCTTATTGAAAAGGGCCGTAGGAGAATCGCCATTTGCATTGGCAGCCCCGACCTGCTCATAAGCATAAACCGTCTTAAAGGCTACAAAATTGCTTTAAACGATTATGGGATCCCTTTTGATGAACGTTACCTGATTTCTGCTGAATCTCCTGAGGAAGCAGATTTCAAAACCCGTGAATTGTTAAATCAAATGCAACCCCCAGACAGCATTTTTGCAATCAGCGACCTCACAATGTCAGGTATCATGAGGGAAGTATATAGGCGTAAAATTGTTGTGCCTGACCAACTCGCAGTGATTGGTTTTTGTGAAGATACTTTCTGTAAAATGTACAACCCTCAACTAACATCAATAAAACCAATGGGCTGTGAAATTGGAAAACAAGCTACTGAACAACTTATCAAAAGAATCGTGTGCGAAGAAAACGGCATAACTCCTCCCGAAACAACGATGATCAAAAGCGTATTGGTTCAAAGGGATTCCACCTGAACCGGCCTGTGCACTGCCTATCCAATCTTCGTTATATATGACAACAAAAACAGGCAGTCTAAAAAATAGTTAGCCATTGTTGGTAAATATATGACTGTGGAAAGCGAAATCTGATTACTTTTGCGCCACTTTTCAACACCGATATTCCCAATTAATAACATGCATAATATCAGAAATATAGCCATCATCGCACACGTTGATCATGGCAAAACAACCCTTGTTGACCGCATACTTCATCAGGTAAAGCTTTTTCGCGAAAACCAGGAAATGGGCGACCTCATACTTGACAGCAACGACCTGGAACGCGAACGCGGCATCACCATTCTGGCAAAAAACGTTTCTGTTCATTACAAAGACGTAAAAATCAACATCATTGATACACCCGGCCACTCCGACTTTGGCGGCGAAGTGGAACGCGTGCTGAATATGGCCGATGGTGTGCTCTTGCTTGTTGATGCTTTTGAAGGCCCCATGCCCCAAACGCGTTTTGTTTTGCAAAAAG
>CAYTUA010000434.1:0-2983 GCA_964440855.1 uncultured Lentimicrobiaceae bacterium | reverse complement strand
ATTGATTTGCGGGCGGTTGCTGTTGTCGGTGGTGTTGTGGACAAAGTTGCTGTACATAATTTGTGGCGACCCCAACACATTGGCCCCCGAACCGATGGCTGAGCGTTCGTTTTCGATAAAGTGGCAATATTTGATTACAGGGTTGCAACCACTGTATGTAATGGCAGCCGACACATTGGAGGAGCCGTTTTTGCGGAAGCTGCAATACTCAAACAAGGCCTCGCTGCTGATCAATTGCAGACCGCCTCCGTGGGTGATATCCGTATTGCGGAAAAGGTTTGCATTTGAATCCTCAAACCGGAACCCTTTAAAGTTTTGTGCAGCCGAAGTGGTGTCAGCAGCCGAAAACAACACCTTGCCACTTGCCGGATTGGAGATGATGGTGCCCGCAACTTCAATGCGGATGGCGGCTGCGGTGCGTATGGTTTCTGCAGTTGTGATCTTGAGCGTGTCGGTGGCCGAAATGGTCAGGGTGTTGTTGATAAAATAGGTGCCATTGGCAAAGCTCACTGTACCCCCTGAGCTGTTAACCAGGTCGTTGAGCGACAGGCTGAGGTTGTTTCCGGGGGTGGTGTATTGGGTGTAGCCGGGCAAATAACTAAAAGCGAATAAAAGATAAAACAATCCAATTTTTTTTTTCACGATAACAGGTCTTTTGAATTTGAAATAGAGAGTTGTAGGTTTATACATTTTCATCAAGGGAAAATCTATTCCGGTACGATCCTGAAAAACTGCCCCGGCCCTTCGGTGAGCACATAAATATACCCATCTGGTCCTTCGCGAATATCGCGGAAGCGGGCCATGTCCTGCAACAGTATTTCGGTATGGATTACTTTGTTGTCATCCAGCACAAGCCGTTGTATTTGCTGACCGGCGAGGGCTCCCACAAGCAGGTTGTTTTTCCACTCAGGATAGCGGTCGCTGCTTACAAAACTCATCCCGCAAGGGGCGATGGAAGGCACCCAATAATGAATGGGGTCAACCATACCCGGCAGGCTGGTGTGTTCGGTGATGGTGGTTCCATTGTAGTTGATGCCATAGCTGGCTTCGGGCCATCCATAGTTTTTTCCGGGTTTTTCAATATTGATTTCATCCCCTCCGCGTGGACCATGTTCGTGCGTCCACAATTCGCCCGTCACCGGGTGCCAGTCCATACCTTGTATGTTGCGGTGGCCATAATTCCAGATTTCGGGCATGGCATTGGGTTGGCCGAGGAACGGATTGTTATCGGGAATGCGCCCATCGTCGTGCAGGCGCAACATTTTACCATTGTGGTTGGCAAGTGTTTGGGCATTGTCCATCACACCGCGGTCGCCAATGGTGAAAAACATATAATTGTCGGCATCAAACACAATGCGTGTTCCAAAGTGATGGCCGGCAGAAGTATGCGGTTCTCCATGGAAAAGCAATTCCTCGTCCACCAATTGATTCCCTTGCAGCCGAACGCGCGATATGGCCGTATTGCCTCCCTGCCTGCCTTTTCGGGCATAGCCCAGATAGATCCAGCCATTGGATTCATAGTCGGGATGAAGCACCACATCCAGCAAACCGCCTTGTCCGTTGGCCCAAATGGGTGGTAATCCGCCTACAGGTTCTTCAAGTAATTGGCCATCAGAATAAATACGCAGCCTTCCCGGTCGTTCAGCAATCAAAATGCGGCCATCGGGTAAAAAGGCCATTCCCCAAGGGTTTTCGAGGCCTTCGGCTAATATTTCCACTTTAAATTTAAGTCCATCGGTTTGAACTGTTTGTCCACTGTAGTCTTTGGTGTTAGCCTGGCACGACGACACCATGCACAATAACAGAAAAGCACTAAGATATTTCATTTCAAAAGGGTTTAGTTGTTTATAAACATCAGTTGCATCATTTGGCAATGCAGCAGATCAAAAGTAAGCAATAAGTTTTAAATAATATACTGATGTTTCGTACAAGCTGCTAATAATCATGTTTCAAATTAAAAGCTGTATATTAGTTTTTAGTGTTGAAATAATTTGGCTGTTTGCAGCTAGTCCAATAGCCAAAATCTCATTAACGGTGACAAGTAAAAAGCAGAATATTTTATAATCCCTTTTGCGACAGTATGGATATTATTTTCTCCTGGAAGTGTTTTTAAACCCGCATGGATAGAGCTATTTCTTACTTTTACATCCCGAAATACGTTAACAGCAATAAACTTTAAGCCTATGACACAGAAAAACCGTTACTTAGTGCCTTTCATCATGATGACGGGCTTGTTTTTTATGTGGGGCTTTATCACCGTTCTGGTGGATGCCCTTATTCCACGCCTGCGCGATATTTTCGAACTGAGTTATTTCCAGGCAGGAATGGTGCAGTTTTCGTTTTTTACAGCCTATGCCCTTGTTTCCATACCGGGTGGATACCTCATTTCGCGCGTTGGTTACAAACGAGGAGTGGTTATAGGCCTAATGATTATGGGTATTGCCTGCCTGCTGTTTTATCCGGCGGCTCAGATACGTGTGTTCGAATTGTTTCTTTTCGCTTTGTTTTTGCTTGCCAGTGGCATTACGATACTGCAGGTAGCGGCCAATCCTTATGTAGCGGTATTGGGGCCAGCCCATTTGGCTTCAAGTCGCCTGAATTTGTCGCAGGCATTCAACTCGCTGGGAACCACGCTGGCACCGCTGGTAAGTGCAGCCTTTATTCTGGATGCCACCGTGATGAACTCATCGCAAATATCGGCCCTGACCGATGCGGCACGAACGGTTTATTATGCAACTGAGGCGGCAGCTGTGCAGCAGCCTTTTATCATGCTTGCAGCGGCTCTTTTGCTGTTGGCCTTGGTTTTTGGCCTTTTGAAATTGCCCAAAATTCTCGAAACAGACGAGGATAGATCAGGAAGCTATCGTTCGGCAATCAAACAGCGTCACCTGATGCTCGGGGCACTTGGTATTTTCCTTTATGTGGGTGCAGAAGTAACCATTGGCAGCTATCTGGTGAATTATTTTCTTGCCCTGGATGTGGC
>CAYTUA010000433.1:0-4009 GCA_964440855.1 uncultured Lentimicrobiaceae bacterium | reverse complement strand
GATGATTTATTGATAGAACCTCACCCTTTCAGAAGCTCAGAGTTCCATTTGACCAATCCTATGGTGGCTGAAATCACAATAAACGGAATCGAAATATTCAGTACTGCCGCGTAAAATTATTTTCACGCAAAAGCTACGTCGCCTGACCCCTTGCGCGATCCAAGACGGCAGGGGACTCATAATGAAACTTTGGAATACCCCTTCAATCATCAAATTATTCACTCAAATGCGGGTTCAACGCCCTGCCTTGAGGATCGCTCGTAAGGCCTGCATACATGGTCAGCCGCCTTGTTTTGCAGCGAAAATAATTTGAGGTCGGCCAGGCAGGTTTGACAACTTCTCCACTGAGGATTCGATTCAGTGCAACAATCAGAAAATACCAAACACGGGATACTAATACCCGTCTTTACCTAATTATGACAAGATTCAAGCGAGTAGGGTGCGGTGGCCTGCGCGAGCGGCGGGCCGGTGCTAGGGTGAATGAAAAAACAGCAGCAAATCCGCCAAAGCAGGCCCGCCCCAAGGCGGACTGTTTGCAGGGTATAATGCCTTCAAAACACATACTTCTTTCATAAATCACAAAGGCATTGTGCCCTGCACCCTTTGCCATGATTTGCGCTGTTTTTTCAGAGCGGGGGAATCCGCCAACTGGCGGATCGCGCTTGATTTTTGGTACTTTTCATCAAGGAAAAGTACAAAGAAAAACATTATTTTTACCCCGTGAACCTCAACCACCGTAGCATTAAACTAAAATATGGCCTTTTGCACAATATGCCCCAGCTGGCGCGGATTCCAGGCTTGATGCAAAATATAGATACTCAAGCAGCTATCATTGTTGATAGATAGAATTTGCAATCCGTGCCACTTTAAAAACAAAGTGAGTAACATAGTTGAAACCCAAAATCCAGAAAAATGAAAAGTTTATTATTATTGTTGATTTTTCAATGTCTGGGATGTGTTCCAATTACTAATAAAGTCGATTCTTCTTCAAAACCCTCAAAATACATTGAAAATCAGAATACTATATACATAGATTTTCAAGGCGGTTTTCTGAATGACACCATTAGTATATTCGAAAATGACGTTAAAATTCTAACAGATGTAATAAGCACGAATGAGGTGTTAGGGTTTGCCTATCGATACGAGTTCTTTATGAAAGATACTATCAATAATTTAACAGTAGCACTATTCCATAATAATAAAAAGTTCAGGCTTGATCTTACTTCTTTTTCAACCAATTATGTTGGTGTTTGGTTTGACGAAGAATTTGGTTTAAGATTTCATTTTTTTGATAAACCCTTTCTTTATGAATAGATAAGCGAATGCTTTTTTTGCTGTATCAATCAGTAAAACAACTCAACCAAGGTCTCAGCCTTAACTCTATCCTTAAACCGGATTTGTGAGAAAATAGGACCAGGGTAAATAAGAAAAACTGCACCAATCCCCTATTTCATCGGCAGCCCGAGCTTAAACCCGGCAGAAAATGAAACCGGTATTTCAGAGCCGATGGTATATCCGTAATGGTACTGTTCATTCGTGAAATCGTAATTTTTATTGTAAGGGCTGAATGCAGCAAATCCATAGCCCACACCGGCATAAACGTCCAACATCAGCGTATTATCAATAATCCATTGCTTGCCCATTACCAGTTGCAATGCTGCCGAAAAAACCGACGTATGCCTTGTTTTCGTGCTGCTGGTATAATAGGAATAGCCATATTCAGTGACGTAATGATCATAGTAATATTCCATATTGGCGGCATAAAAGCCAATCATAATTTCCGGTTTCAGATAGCTGCCCCTGAGTGGTTGTGTGTATTGTAATCCATGCTGAAACTGGTCAGGAATGAAAATAAACTTATACCCGGCTTTCAGCAGGAGGCCGCCGGCATTGGGCTTGGGCGCATAAACGCCGAGGCCAATGATCCCAATTGTCCCTTCGATACTTCTTCCCCTTTGCAGCTTTCGCTCATAAGCAAAAGTTGTATTTCCCGAAAGAGGAGAGAGAAATTCCATCTTGATTGCGCCATTTTTGGCAACCACTATTCCCTGTACTTCAGACTTGTTTTCATCAAAAACCAGCTCAACGCCATTTTCAAATACAACTTTCGCAACCGCTTCCTTGCTGATGTTAAAGATGGAATCAGCCGGATGTCCGGGGAATTTGTATTTCACCGCATCTTCCTCTATATTGAGGATTAAGCAATTAACAATTTCGTTGTTGTGTTTGAGTATCCTGTCTTGTCCGTATAAAAATTGAGCAGACAACAGCAACACCAGAAAGAACAATTTGGTTTGTTTCATGAGGCTTTTTTTATCATGCAAAGATGCACCAAAAGACAAGAGGGTTGCAAGTTTCAGCAATATATCGGACCAAAAATTTACACCTTATCAACGGAAAAATTATTTGTAATAAGATAGTAAGCTGCTTTGTAAAAACCCATTTTTACCGCTTGCAGCTTTTCTCCACATCCGTAGCGCTTAAGTGGCTGTTGCAGCAATATTCACCAGCCTGAAAATGCTCGCTGCAAATCATGACTTTGCGCTTGGCAATGCGTTGGATATTAATTAAATGCCGCGCCGAAATATTATCGGTGGTAATGTTTTTCCCGCCGGTGCCGCAAGCCAGCGTCATAGAAGGTTGCAAGCCATTGAATGTGCCGCCCAAGGCGCCTTGCGACGAAGGTTGGTTCACAACAATGCGGCCAGCATTCATAGTTTCAGCAAAATAACGGATTTTGGCCTCATCCTCAGAGAAGATGCTGGCCGTATGCCCAAGCCCCCCATAACGGTTGATCTGCCGGCACCGGGCGATCCCTTCATCAAAGCTATCTACCTCATAATAAGCCAGAATGGGAGCCAGAATTTCAAAAGACAAAGGCGAAGAAATCCCGACAGTCTCCAAAGGAGCGATTAAAACCGTGGTATCTTGCGGCACTTCAAACCCGGCCATCCGGGCAATTTCATGGGCCGGTTTGCCAATTACGGCAGCCTGCATCACCTGCTGTGCCATGTTGAAGGCAACGGGCTCCAGTTTGGCAATCTCTTCCTTGTTCAAAAAATAAGCCCCCCTGCGCCTGAACTCCGCTTTCAAAGCCTCAGCGTTGTAGCGCGAAACTACTACGGCCTGCTCGCTGGCACAAATGGTGCCGTTGTCGAATGTTTTTGAAAGCAATATCTGGTCAACAGCAAAGGCTACATCCGTTGTTTTACCCACATATACAGGCACATTACCCGGTCCGATTCCAATGGTTGGATTGCCCGAACTGTAAGCAGCACGCACCAATCCCACCGAACCGGTGGCGAGTATCAGGGCTGTTTTTTTGTGTGCCATAAAGGCAATCACCTCATCTTTATTAACGCGTTTGAGCCATTGGATGCAATGGGCCGGCGTACCGGCTTCGATGGCTGCTTCGTAGCATATCCGTGCTGCCTCAATACTGCAATTGCGTGCAGCTTCATGAGGACTAATCACCAAAGGGTTGCGTGTTTTGAGCGCAATCAGTATTTTGAACAATACCGTGCTCGTGGGATTGGTTACCGGCGTAATGGCAAAGATGGGGCCAAGCGGACGGGCAATTTCGGTAATGCCGCTTACAGGGTCGTCCGAAACAATGCCTACGGCAATAAAATCCTTGATGTCGTCGTACACATGTTTTGTGGCAATGATATTCTTTATCACCTTATCTTCCACTTTGCCGATTCCCGTCTCCTGATGGGCCATTTCAGCCAGCTTAAAGCGGTTGTTGAAAGCTGCTTCATACACTTTTCGCAAAATGTGGTCCGTTTTTAGCCTGTCGAAACCGGAAAAAATATCCGCTGCCTCACGGGCATTGTCCATCACTTCGTCAATATACACCTGGTTGATTGGTAGATCGTTCATTTGTTATGCGGTATGGAAATTTTCATTTTCAGAAAACGAAAATAAACATCTTTATGCAAAAAACAAGATTATAGCGGACGGGAGCCTCATTGTGATAATACGCAGGGTCCATTGAATCAAGGATTTG
>CAYTUA010000432.1:0-3241 GCA_964440855.1 uncultured Lentimicrobiaceae bacterium | reverse complement strand
ATTACAATAAGTTATCGGGGCATTTTCTAGAAATGGGACTTTACACCCTGGCAAATAGCAATGCATCAGAAGGGCTTGTTTGGGCCATGGAAGCCAATGACCCTGAAATACTTTTCGAGTCACACAACCTCCACGCACTTAGCTATGAATATCTTGGGAATATACCTGCAGCTGTAGAACAACTAAAGACCATGATAAGGCTCAGCGAAACAGCGTTTGACGATACGCATGCGGCTTTTTCATTGACACGGCTTATTGCCTTGTATATCAAAGAACAGGATACGGTGCGCGCTGGAATTTATCTGGAAGCTGCCAATTCCATGCAGGATGCCATTGATCAACATAGCTTATTGCATGCCTTGTATAATCTGGAATTGCTGAAATTTAAATTGATGACAGGGGACCTTGAAGAAGCTGAAAAAACACACCAGAACCTTATTGGGGCCTTAGACAAAGAGTTTTTAATCAAGGCTCTGGTACTTATTAGTTCTTTTCCCCCAGAAAGTTTTTATAGGCAAAACATGGAAGAACAACACCTTTTGTCAGCATTGGACATAGCAGAAGCGGGTGAAAACCTCAATTATGTTTTATGGATAAAGGAGTTGCTGGCACAGTATTATCAGGATACAGCCAAGGAAAAGTCATTATACTATTTGCAAGAATCCCTAGCCCACCGTCAAACCATCCAGGACAAGATAGAACAGCAGCGAACCTTCACCATAATGGAAGTGGCTGAAATGCAAAAGTTTCAGCAAACTGGCATTGTCAAAACTAAATCCAAGCTTTTATTTTTCAACATAATCCTATTGGTAATACTCTTTTCAGTAATCATTTTTTTGCTAAATCGCATTTTTCAATTGCGAAAACAGCATCAGAATACTAAAGCAGAAAATAGCAGAAGCCAAGAGGAAATCAACCTGCGGATAGAAGCTGCCGACAGTCAAATAGAAGACAGGATTTCGGAGCGAATTCAGGTAATGAAAGAGGAACTGAACGAAAGAAAGAAAGTTGATGTTGAGCTAAAAACAGCACTTCAAAAAGCAGAGGATGCCAACTACCTGAAAAATGCGTTTCTTGCAAATATCAGCCATGAAATCAGAACACCCCTGAATGGTATTCTCGGATTTTCGAACCTTTTGGAGGTTGAACTCGCCCTGATTGACAATCCTGAACTTTTTGAATATGCCAGTTCCATTCAGCAAAGTGGGGAACGGTTGCTACACCTTTTGAACAATATTATCGATATCAGTCGCATTGAGGCCAATGACCTTGAAATGAAAATCATGCCGCACAACGTCAATACTTTGATATCCAATGCCATCGAATTGTACGCCTTTAAAGCCAATGAAAAGGGCATCAGGCTGATCAATAATTTCAATCAAGACCTGCTGGTTTCCACCGACAGCGACACCCTCACACGCGTAATTTGCGAAGTGCTTGATAATGCTATCAAATACACAGAAAAAGGTTTTATCAGAATCGAACTGGTAGAAGATGATTCCGACGGTAAGCTCACCCTATGTATCAAAGATACCGGTATTGGTATTGACGAATCGTACTTACCACATATTTATGAAGCCTTCAGGCAGGAGAGTCTCGGCTATTCCCGCCAATATCAAGGTGCCGGACTTGGTATTCCTCTGGCTCACAGAATGATGGAGCTAATGAATGGCCATATTCGCATCGAATCGCAAAAGTCAATTGGCACGACAGTTTACTTGGATATTCCCAAAGCAAAACAACAACAGGAAAGCATCTTTTCTGACGATAAGGTACTGGAATCCAAAATGAAGGATGTGGTGATCGAAAACCTGAATATACTTATTGTGGAAGATGACAGGGCCAATATGCTATTGGTAAAGAAAATGGTTGGGCCCTATGGGAATATCCATCTGGCTGCTGATGGAGAAAAAACATTGAACTTATTGCAGCAACTTACTGATCAGGAAATCACCGTGGATATTTTTCTGCTGGATATCAATTTACCAGCTCCTTGGGATGGAATTAAACTGTTGCAAGCCATTAAGCACCGGCATCCCACTTATGAAAACAGCATTTTTATAGCTGTAACAGCCTATGCCATGTCGGGTGACAAAGATCGCTTACTTGAGGCTGGTTTTAATGATTATATTCCTAAACCTATTGACAAAGAATTACTTATACAAACAATAAAATACAATTGGCTTAAAATTACTTAATTATCTAAACATATACATACCATTTCACTACTTTTGTAAATTGAATTATCGCTATGAAAGTAATAGCGAAGCAGATTAGTACAGCAAAGGCAAGAATAGTACCAGATAAAGAAAATTATAGTAAGCCTTAATTATATAACTCATAGAATATTAGACGAATAAAAGCACGGCATTATTCTTGTGAGATTGTAACAAACTAAAATTCAACGAACGAAGAACAAACAAGATGTTAAAAGTACTTTTAGTTGAAGATAACGAACTCAATCAGAAGTTTGCAATAGCTGTAATCCGAAAACTCGGCTATGAGGTTGATATTGCTGAAAATGGCCGCGTGGGCCTGGATAAATATCTAAGTCAATCATACGACCTGATTTTAATGGACATTCAAATGCCTGAGATGAATGGCATTGAAGCCACAAAAGCTATTCGTAAGCATGAAAAGCAATATGGGGAAGGAAAACATATTCCCATTATTGCAATTACAGCTTTTGTGATGGAGCACGACAGGAAAAACTGCATCGAAGCAGGGATGGATGAATTTTTAGCAAAACCTTACAAACCAATGGAGTTACAGCAAAAAATAAGCATTTTCTTCCCTGAAACTGCCTGAGCTGGCAGCCATTTTGATTCCCTCGATAACTGTTTTTATTTTACCGAAACCAATTCAACATCGAACACAAGCGGCGAATAAGGAGTGATATCATTGCCTCGTTTGCTGCTTCCATAGGCCAACTTGCTGGGAATGATCAATCGGGCCTTCCCACCTGCGCGCATCAACAAAATGCCTTCTTCCCAACCGCGGATTACTTGCCCGTCGCCTAACTGAAACTCAAACGTTTGTCCTATTTCTTTGGATGACTGTAAAGGAATACCAAAGATGTTGTATAGCGTATAGTGTACCTCCACTGTGCTACCCTCCACAGGGGCTTCACCTTCACCTGCCACTTGTTCAATATAATAGAGTCCTGAAGCCAAAGGTTCAACATCGATTTTTTGGTCACTTATATAATGCTCAATTAACAACAGTTCGTTGATTCGGGCTT
>CAYTUA010000431.1:0-3661 GCA_964440855.1 uncultured Lentimicrobiaceae bacterium | reverse complement strand
ATCATTCCTAACTAAAACAAATTGTGAATTTATTGATATTCTAAATGATGGATTTAACTTCAATCCGCTTACTTCAATAAATATTAGCGAAGGTGAAAGACAAAAAACATTTAGTATAAAAGCGTTCGTTGATACTATTGGGACGTTTGTTCCGCAAATGGGTACTTTACAGAAACATATTTTACAATCAACCTTAACGGATTTGATTGAAGATAAGCTTGATAAATATCCAAATATGACTGAACTTGCGAACTCGCTTGGAGATTACTATGATTCAACAAAAACTAAACCAGATACATTACTTGCTGCGATCAAAGATTTATCTAGCGGACTTTTTTCAGATGAAACTTCTGAAAATATTATTGAGAAAAGCATCTACTTGAATTTACCTCCAACACTATCAGATACTTTAAGACAATTATGTGTTTTTTTATTGCTTAGGTATTTTAATTTCTTATTCAGTTCTGCAAATGATGCAGTACCCAAAGAAAATATAATGCCCTTGAGATATGTGATTGTAATTGATGAAGCTCACATTTATTTAAGGAATAAAAATGCACGTAAAGCACTTGAAGATTTGTTAAGACTCCTACGTTCAAAAGGTGTTATTGTTGTAATGTTATCACAAGGCGTTGAAGATTACAAAACCAAGGAGTTTGATTTTGCCTCACAAGTGAAGTTGCCGATTTGTCTAAACGTTCAAAACAAAGACCCAAAGATGATAAAAGCGTTTGTAGGAACTCCTAGGAGTGAGCACAAATTAATTAATGAAATTAATAGACTTCATTCTGGATTTGGCTTAATTAACCTCGATGAACCAAAAACAATAAAAATCAGACAGTTTTGGAAAACTATTAGAAATGAATAAGCGCTGCAAAGAGTTTACAAAACAAACAAGCAACTACATCCAGTCTAACCAAACAGCCCTGAAATGAATTAAATACAAATCAGCTTGATCGATAAAAAATGAGTCTGTACGGCTAAAAAAACTAATTTAGCCGCCTCAAATAAAGCATAATCAAGAATGAATATTATAATAGCTGGTGATGGGGAAGTTGGCTTGCATTTGGCCCATGCACTTGGCAGTGGCAACCACAACATCACCATTGTTGACCCAAACGAAGACTTATTGAGGATGGTGGGCTCGCATGCCGACCTGATGACGATAACCGGCAACTCCACCGATATTGACGTGCTGAAGCGCGCCCATGTAAGAAATGCCGACTTGGTGATTTCTGTGCTGCACGAGGAGCAAATTAATTTGATGACAGCCATTCTTGCCAAAAAACTGGGGGCCAAACAGGTGGTTGCCCGTGTGAATACGATGGACAACCTGAATCCAAAAAACCTGCAAGTTTATCAGGAATTGGGCATTGATGCACTGATTTCACCGGAAGATATTGCTGCACAAGAAATTATAAGCCTACTCAAACAAACGGCTGCCACCGAAGTTTTCGACTTTTCGGACGGAAAACTTTCAATGATATTGGTTAAACTGGAAGAAAATGCACCGGTTGTTTACAAAACCCTTAATGAAATTTCCGAGGAATACGAAAAAATGGATTTCAGGGCCGTTGCCATTCACCGCAAGCGCGAAACCTTTATTCCCAAAGGGGAGGACATGTTTTTGCCCAACGACCTGGTGTATGTAATAACAAAACCCGGGGCCATCGATCACTTGCTTACCCTGGGCGGAAAAATGACCTATGAAATCCGTAACCTGATGATCATAGGGGCCGGTCGGGTGGGACGTGTAGCAGCCAAACATCTCGAAAAAACAAAAAACATCAAACTGATTGATATTGACAAGGATCGCTGTATTGCCCTATCAGATTACCTAGAAGATACCCTTATCATCAATGGTGATGCACGTAACATCCAATTGCTCGACAACGAAGACATCAGGCGGATGGATGCTTTTGTGGCCCTTACCGACAGCACCGAAACCAATATACTAACCTGCTTGCATGCCAGCAAGATGGGCGTAAAACGCACCATTGCACTTGTTGAAAACATTGATTATATCGATATTTCGCAAAATATTGGCATTGATACCATTATCAATAAAAAACTGATTGCTGCCGGCTATATGGTCCGCTTCACCATGGGTGCCGACGTTACGTCGATAAAATGCCTGAGCGGAATTGATGCAGATGTGATGGAGCTCATAACACGAAAAAAATCAGCCGTTACCAAACGTCCTATTGGCAAACTCAGTTTTCCGGAAGGGGCCATTATCGGGGGCATTGTCCGTGGCGACAAGAGTTTCATAGCCACTTCTGATATGCAAATTGAAGAGCATGATAAAGTGGTCGTTTTTGCCCTGCCACATGCCATCAATAAAGTAGAAAAGCTATTTAGCTAAACCAGCAAAATAAACTAAAATGGCTGAGAGCTTTTTCAGGAATATCAATACCGGCCTTATTATCCGAATCATCGGATTTTTGTTGATCGTAGAGGGGTTTTTTATGCTTACTGCTATGCCCTTCACCTATTTATACTGCGGTCACGACTGCCTGGCTATTCCCATTTCGGCTGCAATTACTATTGCTTTTGGAGGCTGGGGTTGGCTTTCCAACAGAAAAGCAAGCAAGCAAGTTGGAAAACGCGAAGGCTATATTATTGTCACTTTTTCATGGATATTTATCTCGCTTTTTGGTTCCCTGCCATTTATTATCAGTGGTGAAATACCAAACTTCACGGATGCCTTTTTCGAAACCATGTCGGGATTTACCACTACCGGGGCTACTATACTCACTGATATTGAAGCCATGCCGAAGGATTTGCTGTATTGGCGCAGCATGACACATTGGATGGGGGGCATGGGCGTTATTGTGCTTTCGGTAGCTATATTGCCCATTTTGGGTATTGGGGGCATGCAGTTGTTTATGGCCGAAATGTCGGGCATTACCTACGACAAGCTGCACCCGCGCATTACCGCAACAGCCAAGAGGCTTTGGGGCATTTACGTTATCCTTACAGCATTGCTCACCGGTGCTTTGTATTTTGGTGAAATGGATTTTTTTGATGCCATTAACCATGCTTTTTCAACGATGGCAACAGGTGGATTTTCCACACGAAATGACAGCATCGCTGCTTTTGGGCCAACAACACATTATATCATTATTTTGTTTATGATACTGGCCGGGACAAATTTTACCCTCCATTATTTTGCCCTGCACGGACAGTTTAGAAAGGTTTTTGTAAATCAGGAATTTAAAGCATACTTGCTTATTATCATAATAGTTACTCTTATCATTGCCAGCGGATTGGTAATAAATAAACATTTTCCCATTGAGCAATCCATCAGGGATGCCTTGTTTACCGTCGTTTCTATTCTCACAACAACCGGATTTGTATCCAGCGACTACCTGAGCTGGCCCGGCATGTTGTGGATGTTGGTTTTTGTTTTGATGTTTATTGGTGGAAGTGCAGGTTCCACGAGCGGTGGAATGAAAATTATCCGTCAGCTGCTATTGGTCAAAAACTCATGGATGGAGCTACGGCGTGCCACACACCCCAATGCCGTGCTTCCGGTAAAATACAACAAGAAGAGTGTGCCTCAAGATGTCATTTATAAAGTGATGGCCTTTTTCCTCATGTACATACTGATTTTTGGGATGGCAACCATATTGATTTCTTCATTCGGTTATGATTTTGA
>CAYTUA010000430.1:0-5373 GCA_964440855.1 uncultured Lentimicrobiaceae bacterium | reverse complement strand
CTTTATCGCTTAGCTGATAGTTATAGCCATTCTCATCTGCAAAAATACGCATAACAGCGTCTTCATTTTCCACCAATTCATACCCTTTTCGCAGCAGCGCAAATTGCAGCCATTTGTAGGATAATCCCTCACCTTGTAGCTTAATTTTCAAACCATTATTCCCTTGCTTAACAAATTTACCATGCATATTATCGAAAACCAGGCCACTTCGGTTAAAGTAGTTGCCAATGTCGCCGTCCACAACCAATTGCTCCGGAATACCTTCCTTCAATATACTGTCCCTGGCCATCAACCAAAGCCGGTCGGCTGTATGCAAGGCCAAATCAAGATCATGCGTACTGAAAACCACTGTTTTCCCCTGGCCCGCCAGTTGCTGTAGCAACTGCATCAGTTCAATCTTGCTTGGATAATCTAAAAATGCCGCAGGCTCATCCAATACAATTAAAGGGGTGTTTTGTGCCAATGCTTTGGCAATCATTACCTTTTGACGCTCACCATCACTCAGGCTCACCAGGGTACGGTCAGCCAAATGACCGGTGCCACTTAGCTGCATGCTGCGTTCCACAAGCTTATGATCCGACTGCTTTAGCTGTCCCCAAAATCCGGTAAAAGGATACCTGCCCATAGCCACAACATCATAAACCTTTAGAAAATAGTCCGATATCCTGTCCGTAAGTACGATGCTAATGTTTTTTGATAGGGCAGCTTTGGAAAAGGTATGGATAGGTTTTCCATTAAGGAGTACTTTGCCGGCAAGGCATGGATGCATTCCGGTGATGGTGCGTAACAAGGTGGTTTTACCAGCCCCGTTGGGTCCCATGAGGGCAACAAAATCACCCGACTTAAGTTGCATATCTACAGGAGGTAATAACCTGACCAGATCATTCCCCTTGCCGCGGAAACCAATTTCGAGATTTTGCAATTGTAACAGACAATCCTTCATTCTTTAAGGTATAGGTGTCGGCGACGCAAAATAATGTAAATTACAAAGGGGGCACCGATCAGTGAAGTGACTGCATTAATCGGCAAACTACCATCAAATCCGGGTGCCCTGGCAATCAGATTGCATATCAAAGCCAAAACAGCCCCAGATAAGATCGTTGCAGGCATCAATATGCGGTGGTCAGCTGTTTTGAAAAGATTGCGCGCCAAATGAGGTACTGCCAGCCCGATAAAAGCAATGGGTCCTGCATAAGCAGTTACTGTGGCGGTTAAAAAACCTGCAACCAAAATTATATACAACTGGTTTACAGGCACATTTAGTCCCAGATTGGCTGCATAGCGTTCCCCCAATAACATCAGGTTCAAAGGCTTTACAAGTAACCAGGACAATAAAAGTGCAGCTATTATTAGCACGGAAAAATAAGGCATTTGTTCGTTGCCCACATTTGAAAAGCTACCCAAGCCCCAAATAACGAATGCATGCACATCGTCGCGCTGACTGAAATACTTCACAAAACCAACAAGCGCCCCGGCCAGGTAACCTATCATAATTCCTATAATTAACAGACTGATTATATTACCCATACGTCGGCTCAAATAAAGTATTAGTAACAGTACTAAAAGTGCCCCAACAAAAGCCGAACCTGTTATGCCCAACTGTCCCCAATGCCCAAAATTTACAAAGGCATGGCCGGTAATAGCGCCTGATACGGCCAGTAACATCGCAACACCCAAGCTGGCGCCAGAGCTGATACCCAATATGGAAGGATCAGCCAATGGGTTTCGGAACAAGGTTTGCATCATAAGACCGGCAACAGCCAAGCCTGCACCTGAAAGCATGGCAGTCAACGCTTGCGGCATTCTAAAGTTATTTATTATCAACACTATACCACCATCAAGTGAAGACATATCGTTTGTGATAACCAACCAAATATCATTAACAGGTATCCAGATTGAACCAAAAACAAGATTCAGGAAAAAAAACAACACCAGAAGTGCCGATAAGAGCAAAAAATACAGGAATACCTGCGAATTATTTATTTTTCCCTGTATCAATTTCATTTCAGAAGTTCATGGTAAACAGGTGTATAATTTGGCAACTGGCCCGGATGAAAAAAATGGATTAAATCTGCCAGGATCAAATGGGGTTCATATATCCCTTTTTCAAAATAGCCACTTTTGAAAGTATTGCAAAACAGCACTTTTCCTTCTCTAAAGGCTTTAATATCAGCATACATTGGGTTTTCCTGTGCCAACATGGCCAATGAATACCCTTGTGGTGAGGCATGTGCAATCCGCCAGTAATCAGCTTGATTGGCTTTGTAAAGGATGGTTTCCATATCAAGGGGTACACTGGCTGTAGATTTGTTGTCGGCCCATAAATAACTGGAACCGGCATGCTCAAAGAAAGAAGCCATATAGCTTTTGCCTCCGGGAATATACCATTGTCCACTAAAAGCCTTGTCAGCCAACACTTTCGGTTTATCATCCAAGCTTAAGGCAAGTGCTGTGTGGTCGTTGTATACGGCTATAATACCATCAAACAACGCTTTTGCCTCCTCTTCTTTTTGAAGAAGGATACCGATCAGTTTTATCCATTCAGCACGGCCCCTTGGGTCGGTTTCATAATAATCAGGCCAGGCGAGCAAGGGCAATCCGGTATTGCTCAATATCGTTGGAATTCCTGTTGATTCCGGTGAATATAAAATAACATCAGCCTGCAATTGCAAAAGCAGTTCCGGTTTCAAAACCCCATGTCGGCCAACGTCCACAACTTCATCATTTTGCACCAGCTTCTTCATGGCCGGACTCTGGGCAAAGCCAGCTTCAGTGATTCCTGCTATATGGGACAGGGCCCCTAGTTTTTCAAAACCTGCCCATTGTGTTGCCGATAGTGCAACTACATGGTTAACTGGTGTTTGAATTAGCTCAATTGTGTTGCCTTCATTTTTGGACTGCATTGAATCAGGGAGGATGATTTTTTCTTGCAAAATACGACCGGGCGACCAAGGATTCATAATTTGTACTTTCCTCACCCCCTCTTCAATGACTACTTTAAAACCAGATGCATAAACAGGGTTCATCGGATCGTAAATAGCCAAATCCCTGGTTTGATTTCCAGTATCGCTTTCACAAGCCGACAATAAACTGAAGAGCCCAATCAAGAAAGAAATTCGCTTGATATTTATCATGCTATCAATCTGTTAAAAGATCATCTCGTTCAAGGAGCAAAATTGCTTGTTGGGAAACGATAAAGTACTTCTCCTGATTGTAATTGATTTCAATAGCACCTTTTTGGAGGAAAATGGCAAGATCACCCACCCTGGCCTGCAAAGGCATATAATTTAAATGCTCCTCCCGCGCCTTCCAGGGCTCGTAATTATCATCTGTCGGCATGGGGATTGGATATCCAGGCCCACACTTCACGACATAACCACTTCGTATTTCTTCTTTTTCCTGATATCCCGGTGGCAGGAAAAGTCCACCACGGGTTTTATCCGGATTGGTTTTGGGTTTAATCAAAACCCTATCGCCTACAACAATAAGCCGTTCAAGTGATAAAATACTATCTGTCATTATGTTATCGTGTTAAGCTCAATTTGATTGAAAGTCAAAATTACGAAAAGGAAGCGGCATGAAGCAGACAAGTTCAGTAAAAAAAGGTAATTTTGTACAGGAATTGTAAAAAGCTCACAATAGAAACCCCTGTTAATCATGAAATTCGTCCTTTTCAGAACAAGCAAACCCAAAAAATTCAGTTACCGCCCCCGGTATTTCAACCCGGAAAAGGAAGCCATGGAAAGGCGCAAGGCTGAATTGGGTGTTGAAAATGAACTCACTGAAAATGAAGCGTTGAGGGCAAGAATGACTTCCAGGTGGCGGCAGAAAAACCCGGATACGTTCGGAAATAAATACCAGCGCATGAGTTTCATTGTTTACGGCTCTGTTATCCTTGGAGGTATCTACCTTATCTTTTTTACAGATTTTATCGACAACATCCTTCACGCATTTGGTTTAATTAAATAATTGTCAAGACAATATATGACAGATATAATTAAACTCCTGCCCGATTCCGTTGCCAACCAGATTGCTGCCGGCGAGGTAATCCAACGTCCAGCATCAGCTGTTAAAGAGCTGATGGAAAACGCTATAGATGCCGGTGCAACTCAAATTGACCTGGTTCTTCGTGATGCTGGCAAAAGCCTGATTCAAGTAATAGACAATGGATGCGGCATGTCGGAAACGGATGCCCGCATGAGTTTCGAAAGGCATGCAACTTCGAAAATCCGAAAAGCCGATGATTTATTTGCCATTCGCACCATGGGTTTCAGGGGTGAAGCATTGGCTAGTATTGCCGCCATTGCACAAATGGAAATGAAATCACGCCGTACAACCGACGAACTGGGCACACATATCATTATAGAAGGGTCTGTGGTGCAGGACCAACAGCTGGTTAGTTGCAAGGAAGGCACCGTCATCGTAGTTAAAAACCTTTTTTTCAATGTGCCGGCCAGGCGAAACTTCCTGAAATCAAATCAGGCTGAAATGCGTCATATTTTCGACGAATTTTACCGCATAAGCCTTGTCAATGCTGATATAGGATTCACCCTGACCCACAATGAGAAGGAATTGTACCATTTATATCCAGGGAACCTGAAACAGCGTATTGTAGCCCTTTTTGGCCATGCTTATAATCAAAGGTTGTTGCCCGTTGACCAGCAAACAGAGGCTGTTTCGGTAAGTGGTTTTATCGGAAAACCCGAATTTGCCCGCAAAACAAGAGGAGAACAATACTTTTTTGTTAACAACAGGTTTATCAAGCATCCATATCTCCACCATGCCGTGGCCAATGCATTTCAGGAATTGCTTCCCAAAGACAGCTTCCCCTCCTATTTTTTACACCTGCATGTTGATCCGGCGGCCATTGATATCAACATCCATCCTACAAAAACAGAAGTCAATTTTCAGGAAACACAGCTTATTTATGCCATTTTGCACGCAGCCGTTAAAAAGTCGATCGGGCAGCACAACCTGAGCCCCATGTTGGATTTTAGCAACGATCAGGCTATTGACATCGATTTTGGTGAAATAAGCAAGTCCAACAGGGAAATGAAGCAACCCGGTGTAGCCATCAATCCGGATTACAATCCTTTTGAACAGCAAAGGGCCAAATCAGACTGGCAAAATAAACCCAGGCAGCAGCCTCAGGGTGATTGGCGGATTTTGTATGAGGACAAGAACAATGCCCCGGAAAACAAAAATGACTTGCCAATCGACCAAACAGGCCTATCTGGAACAAAGGATGATGGCAAAGCCCCGGGCACGGCCAAGTTCATGCAACTACATCAGCAATATATTGTTACGGTGGTTAAGTCGGGCCTGATGATTATTGACCAGCACCTGGCCCATTGGCGGATACTGTATGAAAAA
>CAYTUA010000429.1:0-4109 GCA_964440855.1 uncultured Lentimicrobiaceae bacterium | reverse complement strand
TTGGAATCACCGCAAAAATTTGTTCCTACACTCAAACCCGAAACGGGCAAAAAGGTGGCTGTAATCGGTGCCGGCCCCGGCGGATTGTCCACCGCCTATTACTTGCGCCTCGAAGGCCATGAGGTGGAAATTTTTGAGGCTGCACCCCATCCCGGTGGATGGCTGCGTTATGGTATTCCCGAATACCGCTTACCCAATGATGTTTTGGATCAGGAGGTGAAGAATATAACTGATCTCGGTGTAAAAATACACTACAGGATGAAGCTGGGCGAAAACCTGAAATACGCAGCAGTTAAAGAGAAATTTGATGCTACCATCCTTACTATCGGGTCGCAGATAGGCACCCTGGTAGGTTGCAAAGGTGATGATGCAGAAAATGTGTTTTCCGGCATTGATTTTTTGCGCAATATGGAAATGACCGGCCAGCATTACGATTTCAGTGGAAAAACTGTGGTTGTGGTTGGCGGCGGCAACACAGCCATGGATTGCTGCCGGACCGCCAAACGTTGCGGTGCCGAAAAAGTAGTGGTAGTCTATCGCCGTACAGAAAAGGAAATGCCCGCCAATCCTATTGAAATTCACGAATCCAAACTGGAAGGTGTGGAATATATGTTCCTGACCAACCCATCTGAAATCATAAAGGATGAGGAAGGTAAACTTAAGGCACTCAATTTGATCAGAATGGAATTGGGCGAACCTGATGCTTCTGGCCGTCGTCGCCCGGTACCCATTGCTAATTCTGACTTTTTGCTTGAAGCTGACTATGTACTGGCCGCTATTGGCCAAAAAACGGATGTGAATTTCATTGATGACATCAATGATGCTGTCACTGACGGGCAATTGAAAATCAACCGTTGGGGCGATATTGATGCCAATAAGCACACCTTGCAAACAGGTATACCATCTGTATTTGCTGCGGGGGATGGTGTTACGGGACCGGCTACCATTATAGAGGCCATCGCCCAGGCGAAAATTGCTGCCCAATCCTGCCATCAATTTTTAAGCGGATTGGAAGTGAAGCCTTTACCCAAAGAATTTTTAAGCAAAAGGGACAACTTTAAGCCACAGGAAACGGATGCCTATGTGGGCAAATTTCCACACCAACTTCGTCAGGAGATGCCTGTGCTGGAAGCTGACAAACGCACTAACTTTGACGAAGTAGAGCTGGGATATGCCAGCGAACAAACCGCGCAATTGGAAGCAAGCCGCTGCCTGGAATGTGGTTGTGGGGCCTATTTTACCTGCGATTTAAAAAAGCACTCAACGGATTATCAAGCCGAGCAAAAAGCTTTTGAAGGCTCATTTCAGGAGTTTGAAGTTGATTTCAGGCACCCATTTATCGAAATTGATAACAACAAATGTATCCTGTGTTCACGATGCATCCGTATTTGCAAAGAGGTGGTGGGTGCCAGTGCCTTGGGACTGATCAACCGGGGATTTAAGAGTTATGTGGCCCCCAGCATGGGATTGCCTTTGCAGGAAACAAGTTGCGAAAGCTGTGGCTTGTGTATTTCCACTTGCCCCACCGGAGCCATTTCTGAGAATTACGACTTTAAACCGGGACCTTATAAACTCAGTCCTGTTGAAGTGGTTGATATGTTTGGAAGCGAAGGGTATGAAATGAACCTGCTGCATTACAGGGGTTTATTTTATGGTGCCGAAGCCCGCAAAGGAGAGATTAACCGCGCGGGATTGATTAACCGAAAGGCATTTTTTGGTTATAAACACTTAAACCGTGCCGACAGGCTAAAGCAACCTTTGCTTAAGCGTGATGGGAAGTTTGTGCCCATCTCATTTGATGAAGCCTATGAAGTGATTGCTAACAAAATAAAGGAAGTTAAACCCGATGAGAATGGTTTTTTCGCGGGAGCCAGACTCACCAACGAAGAGCAATACCTTATCCAGAAATTGGCGCGGGCTGCTGCCAAAACAAATCATGTCAGTAGTTTCCACTATATGGGTCGCGGAGAAGGCTACTTCCATAATTCAAACGAAAATACACCTTTCTGCGACCTGCGGGGTGCAAGTAAAGTTGTTGTGGTGGGTGGTGAGTTTCATCTTGACCATCCTGTTATAAATCAAATTATTTTCACAACCAAACACCGGGAAGGAATTGAAGTAGAACATATTACTGATAAACCTGATTGTAGTTTCAGTAAAAAAGTTGACCGGCGGATTGCCATTGATAATTATTTTTACTTCTTCAAAGCAGTAAACCATTACATCATCAGCAATGGCCTTGTGGACCAAGCTTATATTTCGAGCCGTACTTATGACTATGATGTGTATTGTGCGCTCATGCTAAAGAATGATTATCAACAGTTGATTGCGCTTTCGGGCAGCAACCAAGCAGCTGTTGAAGAGTTTGTAAACAGCTGGATGGAAGAATTAAACCCTGTAATTGTTTTCCAGGAGAAATATGTATCTGCCAACGCAAGTATGGCGCTGCACAACCTGACAATGCTTACCGGACGACTTGGAAAAACAGGTTCAGGGCTGATTGCACTGAAGGAAACAAACAATGCGCATGGCATTTTCGATATGGGAGCCTGCCACAAAATAGGGGTGGGGGCCGAGCCGATTCTTGACGAAGAGTTGCAATTCCAAATGGGAAAGAAATGGGGTGTAATGGATTTACCGTTTACCATCAATAGCCTGTACAAAATGTTTACGGGAGGAAGGATTAAAAACGTCTTTATTTTTGGGGAAGACCCGGTAGGGTGTGCCATAGATAAAACAGATGTAAAGCAATGGTTCGGCCGGACAAAATTTGTTGTTGTTCAGGATTTCATCCTTACCGAAACTACTCAAATGGCCGACCTTGTATTGCCTGCTACTTTCCCCTGGGAATCGGGAGGCAGCTTTACCAGCAGCTTACGCAAGGTGCAGAAAATAAATAAGCAAATGGACGCCCCCACAGAACGGAATGGCTTTGAGCAATTGCGTGACCTTTTGGCACGCTTTAACCTCAATACCACACCGGCACCAGGCGATGCGCTTAACGAAGCTTTATCGCTTATGCCCAAAAGAGGCGATTTCAAGGACTTGCGTTTTGAATATAAGGAAAAGGACAACTTCAATAGAATGTTCGAACATGGCTGCGATGCGCTCAACAAGCTTGTTGATGAGGAGTTTGTAGATAAGTTGGGGTGGTAGCTTGATGCAGTCGGTTATTGTTTTGCCAATCTATTCTTGATACAGTTTGTTCTTACGCAAAGCAAATCTGCTTTTATAGGGTTCAGGCAATGAATCAGTTTAAAAAAAGAGGCTTATTTTTATTCAGTCCAAATAAAAATATACTATTTTTGTGCCGTAATCCTTAACAGGAAAAAAGAATATAAAAATACCTACAAATCTATATAGCTATGGTAATTGAAGAACAAAAAGTCGGCATACTGACTTACAGCATACACATCGAAGATGTTCATGGTGAGTTGCTTGAACATGCAAGTCAAGGCAATCCCCGCACCCTTTTATTTGGCACAGGCCGTCTGCTTAAAAGCTTTGAAAACAAACTGATGGGCCTTAAAACCGGTGATTCATTTGAGTTTGTGCTCAATCCCGAAGAAGCCTTTGGCAGCCAACGAGAAGATATGGTCATGGAAATTCCTGTTTCAGCCTTTATGGTTGACGGTGAAATCCGAGAAGGCATGCTCGAAATTGGCAAAACCATTCCCATGATGGACAGCGAAGGCAATGCCCTCAATGGGACAGTAGTTGCTGCAAATGGTGATAAAGTAACCATGGATTTTAACCATCCGCTGGCCGGAAAAAGTCTTTATACTTTCGGGGAAATAATGCATGTACGCGAAGCTACCGAAGAGGAACTGAATCCTGCTCCCAGTGGTTGCGGTTGTGGTACGCCTAATGATTCTTGTTGTGGCGGAAGTGAATCGCACGAACACCAGCACCATCATCACGAACACCATCATTAGTGATAAAAAAAAGAGGCTCTTTGGCCTCTCTTTTTTTAATTAATCCTTTAGTCAAGGTTGTGATTGTGAATTGTTTCACCTTTTTCATCAATCAGGGGGGCATTTTTGATTGCGTGTACAAGTGCTCCCAAACCTATTGCCATAAAGGAAATTACGATGATTAGTGCAATCATG